>CAXSIB010000334.1:0-4107 GCA_964237095.1 uncultured Actinomycetales bacterium | reverse complement strand
GCGTGGGCGTCACGGTCGGCGTGGGCGTCACGGTCGGCGTGGGCGTCACGGTCGGCGTGGGCGTCACGGTCGGGGTGGGCGTCGGGGTCACCGTGGGGGTGGGGGTGGGCGTCGGGGTCACCGTCGGGGTGGGCGTCGGGGTCGGCGCACAGGTGCTCGGCCGGTCACTGGAGTAGGTGCGGTCCCCGATCGAGTAGCTGGACAGGAACTTCGCCTCGTAGGGCTGGCCCGGGCCCGTCAGCTCGGACGGGATGGACGGCGGCGACCCGGCGGCGGCGTAGACGTCCCGCTGGCCGCACAGCCGGTCCGCGGTCACGGTGTAGGTGCCCGGGAGGCGGACCTCGACCACGGAGGTCGTCCCGACGAGTCGCTGCGGGAAGGTCTGGCCCGGGGTCTCGAAGCTCCACCACGCGCCCCGGAGGAACAGAGACGTGCAGAGCGGCGCCGTCCCGGTCATCGTGAGGGTCGCGGTCGAGCCGTCCCAGGTGTGGCTGAGCACGGACTTGTCGTCGGAGACACACGAGAGCGTGGTTGCCGACGGGGTGGCCGCAGCCGGGCGGGCGGTCGCGGCGGACGCGGTCCCGGCGAGACCGGCGAACGCGGCGACCCCGAGAGCGGCGCCGGCGACGACCGCCGGCGCGGAGACATGCCGACGAGCACCGGTCGCCCGGGTCGAGTCGCGGGAGGGGGTCCGGGACATGTCGTCTCCTCAGAGGCCGGGCGTCAAAGGGCAGGGCATCCCCCGGTACGACGCCGTTGTCGGGAGACGTGGTGGTGCCTTCGCGCCCGGATCAGTAGCGACGGAAGGTGACACTCGGCTGAACGGCGCTGAATTTACATACGGAGGGTAATCAAAGCAAGTCTCTCCGCTGTGTGTTTCCACAGGCGCCCCTCAGGTCACACTGAGCGATTGACAAGCCAGCGCTGTGGTGTCCGGTGGTCGCTGTGCGTGTGCGAAAGGTGCTCCACGCGGCACCGCGACGGCACCCTCGTCGTGCTGTCCGGTCGACGGACATCCGGCGGAAGGGGTTCGGCCCACGGACTCTCCCGGGTCAGAGGCCCGTCACCGGTCACGACGCCTGGGCGCACCGTCGCCGGTCACGACGAGTGGGCACTGCGCTCGCCCGTCACGACAACTGGTCACTGCGGTCGCCGGTCACGACGGTTGGGCGCGCCCGTCGCCGGTCACGACAACTGGGCGCCGCGGTCGCCGGTCACGACGGTTGGGCGCGCCCGTCGCCGGTCACGACGGCTGGGCGCCGCGGTCGTCGGACCAACGGCGTACCGCCGCGGGACCGAGGACCGGTACCGACCGGGGCAGCCGGTCCCGGAGCCCGCGGTCGGCGGTGACGACGACCGGCCGGACCCCCGAGGCGAGCAGGTCGCCGACGACCGCGACGATCGCGTCGTCACCCGAGCCGGCCGCCCGCACCACCCGCACCCGCGCGGACGCAGGCGGGTCCGCCACCTCCCGGGCACGGCCCTCGACGACCGCCACCGCCCCGCCGACCCACCCGAAGGCACCGTGCGGGCCGGCCGTGGACGCCGAGCGGCGAACCGTCGCGGAGCTCGGTGCGCGGCCGGCACCGGGTCCCGCGGTCGATCCCGTCCCCGGGTCTGCGGGCAACGCGCTCCCGCCGTCCGTCGACACCGCACCGCCGTCCACCGGCGCCGCACCCCCGTCCGTCGACGCCGCCCCCACCGGCTGGACCGGGTGCTCGACCGGGAGCTCGACCGTCCGCGGCAGGGCGGCGGCCAGCCGGTCGAGCAGGGTGGCCGTCGACCCGGCGCGATCTCGCCACCAGCCGTCGGGGACGGCCCCGAGCAGGTTCGCGGTGTCCACCACGAGGGTCCGGACCGGTGCCTGCTGGTGCGGCCAGCTGTCACGGAGGCCCGGGTGCAGCGGCAGGAGCGGGACCTGGGACTCCGGCACCCAGCGGAGCTCGTCGCTCTCGCGGTTGGCCACCGTGGCCAGCGGGCGGGCGGCGTCGGCGAGGACCGTCGTGTAGCTCCAGCCGGTGGAGTCACCGCCGAGGTCGTCGACCGAGGACGCCCGCGGCGAGATGTCCGCGGGCTCGATCCCGGTCTCCTCCCAGACCTCCCGCAGCGCGCCCTCGACCGGCGACTCGTGGCTGTCGCGCGCACCGCCCGGCAGCCCCCACGTCCCACCGTGGTGGCTCCACGCGACCCGCAGCTGGAGCAGGACCAGCGGCTCGGGACCGCCGGTGGGATCGGGCGCCCGCAGGAGCAGACCCGCGGCGCCGAAGCGGCCCCACCGGCGGCGCCCGTCGTCGCACTCGACCCAGCCGTCGCCGTCCCCGCGCATGGCGCCCCCACCCCCGACCGGACCCGACCGCACCCCGCCCACGTCGTGACCGCGGCTTCCCGGCAGCGTGTCACCGGAAGTCCCGGGAGCGCACCGCGGGGCGCAGGACCAGCGGCGCGATCCGGTCGGCGACGACGTTGACGACCGGGCCGGCGCCCTCGTCGATGCGTTCGAGGCGGCCGGACACCAGGAGGCCGGCGCTGCTCAGGGCCACGGTGCGGTGGCGCTCCCAGACCGCGCGGGAGCAGATGACGTTGAGCATCCCGGCCTCGTCCTCGAGGTTGACGAACGTCACCCCGCCCGCGGTGGCGGGACGCTGCCGGTGGGTGACCACCCCGCCGACGAGGACCCGACGGCCGTGGGGCGCCACCTTGGCCCGGTCGGAGCGGAGCACCCCCATGGCGTCCAGGTGCGGGCGCAGGGGCACGGTCGGGAAGCTGTCGGGGCTGACCCCGGTGGCCCAGACGTCGGCGACGAGCAGTTCCTCGGCGTCCATCCCGGGCAGCGACGGCGCGTGCGCGGCGGCCGTCACCCCCGGCAGCCGGTCCGTCCGTTCCGCCGCGGCGGCGCCGGCCCCCCACAGCGCCGCCCGGCGGTCCAGCCCGAAGCACCCGAACGCGCCCGCGGTGGCCAGGGCCTCGGTCTGGCGGACGTCGAGACCCACCCGCCGGGTCACGTCGGGCATCCCGCGGTAGGGACCGTGCGCCGACCGCTCGGCGACGATCCGGTCGGCCAGCGCGGTCCCGATGTGGCGGACGTCGGCGAGCCCGAGGCGCACGGCCGGCCCACCGGTCCCCCACGCCTCGGGGGCACCCGCGCCCGGGGTCAGTCGGGTGACCGCGCCGTTCCCCCCACCCGCGTCGGGCTCGGGGCCGGGGCCGGGGCCGGGGAACGGCTCGAGGGTGGCGGCCGCGAGGCTGGCGTTGACGTCCGGCCCACGGACGAGCACCCCGTGCCGGCGCGCGTCGCCGACGAGGCTCTGCGGGGAGTAGAAGCCCATCGGCTGAGCCTGCAGCAGGGCCGCGCAGAAGGCGGCCGGGTAGTAGCGCTTGAAGAAGCTCGAGTAGAGGACGAGGGAGGCGAAGCTCACCGAGTGGCTCTCGGGGAAGCCGAAGTTGGCGAAGGCGAGGAGCTTGGCGAAGATCCCGTCCGCCACGTCGCCGACGACCCCCCGCTCGGCCATGCCGTCGTAGAGGCGGTCGCGCAGCCGGGCCATCTTGTCCGTCGACCGCTTGGAGCCCATCGCCCGGCGGAGCTGGTCGGCCTCGGCGGCGGTGAACCCCGCGACGTCGACCGCGATCTGCATCAGCTGCTCCTGGAACAGCGGCACCCCGAGGGTCTTCGACAGGGCCTGCTCGAGCAGGGGGTGGTCGTAGGTGACCGGCTCCAGGCCGTTGCGCCGACGGATGAACGGGTGCACCGACCCGCCCTGGATCGGACCCGGGCGGATGAGCGCGACCTCCACCACGAGGTCGTAGAACGTCCGGGGCTTCAACCGGGGCAGGGTCGCCATCTGCGCGCGGGACTCCACCTGGAACACCCCGACGGAGTCCGCCCGCTGCAGCATCGCGTAGACCTCCTGGTCCTCCAGGTCGATCGCGTGCAGTTCCACGGCCAGCCCGTGGTGCTCGGCGACCAGGTCCAGGCAGTAGTGCAGCGCGGAGAGCATCCCCAGCCCGAGCATGTCGAACTTCACGAGACCGACCCGGGCGCAGTCGTCCTTGTCCCACTGCAGGACCGACCGGTCGGCCATCCGCGCCCACTCCACGGGGACGACCTGC
>CAXSIB010000333.1:0-4129 GCA_964237095.1 uncultured Actinomycetales bacterium | reverse complement strand
CCGGCGGCGGTGTCGGCCCGGCCGGCGGTGTCGGCCTGCGGGTGGTCGCCGACGAGCCGGGTGAGATCGGGGACGTCCCCCCGTCCGCGGACGGCGTCCCCGCGCCGGTCTACGTGCCGGTGGTCGGCCGGATCGCGGCCGGCACGCCCGTGCTGGCCGACCAGGCGGTGACCGATGTGTTCCCGCTGCCGCACTCACTCGTCGGGGACGGCACCCTGTTCATGCTCCAGGTCGCCGGTGACTCGATGGTCGGGGCCGCGATCTGCGACGGGGACTGGGTCGTCGTCCGCCAGCAGCCCGCGGCGGAGAACGGTGAGATCGTCGCGGCCCTGCTCGAGGGCGAGGCGACGGTCAAGACGCTGCGCCGGACCGCGGGCCACGTCTGGCTGATGCCGTCGAACCCGGCCTACCAGCCGATCGACGGCGACCACGCCTCGATCATCGGGAAGGTGGTCGCGGTCCTCCGTCGCGTCCACTGACCCGGCGCGACCGACCGGTCCGGGAGGTCGCCGCGCCGCGAGGCCGTGAACCCGCCGTGGGCGGCGCTCCGGCTCCGGCCACGGCACCGGCGGCTGGGCGGGCCGCGTCGGTGCCGTCGGTCGGCGCCGGTCCGCTGGTGATCGAACCGGTGGTCGACCTGCTGGTCGAGCCGCCCGCCGGGCCGCTGTCGGTCGAGGTCGCCGTCCGGGCGGCGGTGATGCGGCCCTGCTTCCTGGTCGGGGGCCCGACGGGCGGGGACCCGGGTCCGGTGCCCGGGGCCAGCCCGTGGCGGGCTGCCCGCTCACCGCGGACCCCCGCCAGCAGGATGAGGCCGCCGACCGCGATCCCGCCGACGATCACCGCGGCCGGGCCGCCGAGGAACCGGCTGCCGAGGGTCGCGACGAGGATCCCGAGGACGGCCGCCACGCTCGCGCCCGCGTAGAGGACCGGCGCAGCCGCCCGGTTGGCCCGGTCGAACGCGGCGTCGTCGACCATCGCGGACGGGGTGCGGACCCCGGCGAGGCCCTGGCGTCGCAGGCGGCCCGCCTGTCCGCGCCAGGCGGTCAGGCACACGGCGATCGCGACGGCGAACAGGACGACCGACAGGCCGACTCGGACGGACAGGGGCATGGGCGCACTCTGTCAGCCCGCTGCCCCGATCGGGGCCTCCGGGCCGGTCGGGTCCGGGCGGCTCCCCCGGCCGGCCCGGGCGGGAGACCCGGGTGCCGGCCGACCCTCGCGCTCAGCCGGCCCGGACCTCGAAGGGACGCAGGACGGCACCGAGCTCCTCGCCGACCCGCGCCCGCACGCGCGGACCGTCCTGGGTGTAGTCGATGCCGATCAGCTCGCCGTCGTGGCGCACGCGCTCGAGCAGGTCACCGCGACCCCAGGGGAGCAGCACATCGGCCGCGACCGGCAGCTCGGGCAGCTCCCGGTCGATCGCCGCGAGCAGGGTGTCGATCCCCCGGCCGTTGCGGGCGCTGACCAGCACGCAGCCCGGTTCCGCGCGCCGGATCTCCCCCAGGGTCATGGGGTCGGCCACGTCGGTCTTGGTCACGACGACCAGCTCGGTGAGCGCCGGGGCGTCCTTGCCGCGGACGTCGGCGAGGACCTCGCGGACGGCCGCGATCTGCGCCAGCGGCTCGGCGTGGGAGCCGTCCACCACGTGCAGCACGAGGTCGGCGAAACCGACCTCCTCCAGTGTCGAGCGGAACGACTCGACCAGGTGGGTCGGGAGGTGCCGGACGAAACCGACGGTGTCCGACAGGGTCACGAGCCGGCCCGAGGGCGTGCGGGCGCGGCGGACCGTCGGGTCGAGCGTGGCGAACAGCGCGTCCTCGACCAGCACCCCGGCCCCGGTGAGCCGGTTGAGCAGCGAGGACTTCCCCGCGTTGGTGTATCCGATGATCACGACGGCCGGCACCGGCTTGCGGGTCCGGCGCTGGCGGGTGACGACGCGGCGGCCGCGCATGGCCACGAGCTCGCGGCGCAGCCGGGCCATCCGGGTCATGATCCGGCGGCGGTCGGTCTCCAGCTTGGTCTCGCCCGGCCCGCGGGTGCCGATGCCTCCGCCGGTGCGGGAGAGGTTCCCGCCCCAGCCGCGCAGGCGCTGGATCAGGTACTGCAGCTGAGCCAGCTCGACCTGTGCCCGGCCCTCCCGGGACGAGGCGTGCTGGGCGAAGATGTCGAGGATCAGCGCGGTCCGGTCGACGACCTTGACCTTGACGCGGTCCTCCAGCGTGCGCAGCTGGGCCGGGGTGAGCTCGCCGTCGCAGATGACGGTGTCCGCGCCGGTCGCCTCGACGGCCGCCCGCAGGTCCTCCACGCGGCCGGAGCCGATGTAGGTCGCCGGGTCGGGTCGGTCGCGGCGCTGGACCAGGGCGTCGAGCACCACCGAGCCGGCGGTGTCGGCCAGCGCGGCGAGCTCGGTCATCGAGTTCTGCGCCGACTCGATGCTGCCGGTGGTCCAGACCCCGACCAGCACGACCCGCTCGAGGCGCAGCTTGCGGTACTCGACGTCGTCGACGTCGTCCCGGTCGGTGCGCGAGGTGACCCCGGCCACCCGCCGCAGGGCGTGGCGGTCCTCGAGGTCCCACTGGACGCCGTCGGTGCGCCGGGTCGGTGCGGCGGCCCTGATGCGGTCCCCGGGCGGCCGGCCCGGTGCGCCCGTGCCCGCGCTGTCGTCACCGTCCGCGGTGTCGTCCCCGCCGTGGTCGGGGTGCCGTCCGACCGGCCGTCTCTCGTCGGCCTCGACCGCACCGGCGTGCAGCAGCGGGAAGGGCCGGCCGGTGCCGTCGCCCAGCCGCTGCAGGGCGGCGGTGGTGAGGCCCCGTCCGTCCCCGTCGTCGGAGCGGGTGGGGCGTCGCAGTGCAGCAGTCATGTGCCTCGTCCGTCGGAGGTCCGCGGCTCGCAGGCGCCGGCCGCGCGGGGCCCGGGACACCGTCCCGGGACCGGCCTCCATGGTGGCACCAGCCGCCGACATCGGGTCGGGGATTCGCCCACAGCGTGGACCGGCGGGGCCGGACGCCGCAGCGGCGGGGCCGGCGGAGGCGGGCGCGGCGTGGGTCGACACCGTGTGGGTGGCCGGCCGGGGTCGAACGGGCGGGGATGGACGGGCCGGGAGTGGACGGGCCGAGGGGGGACGGGCCGAGGGGGGGACGGGCCCGGCGCGTCGGTCAGGTGCCGACCCGGATGGTCCCGGTCGCCACCGCCTCGGCCGGGCCGGAGAGGTCCGCGGCGTCGAAGCGGGGCCCGGCGCCCCCGAGCCGGACGTCGAGGGCACCGCCCGGGACCGCGACTGCGATCCCCGTGGCCGCGGCCGCCGGGTCGAGGCGCCCGGCGGCGGCGGCCACCGCGACCGCGGCGCAGACCCCGGTGCCGCAGGCGAGGGTCTCCCCGACGCCGCGCTCGACGATGCGGACCTGCACCGCGGCCGGTCCGGTGACGACGACCAGCTCCAGGTTGAACCCCTCGGGGAACACCCCGGTGGGTTCGACGCGGGGCGCGGGCAGGCAGCCGATCCCCGGCAGCGCCGCCAGCTCCGCGGCGGTCAGCAGGACGACCGCGTGCGGGTTGCCCACGTCGGCGGTCCTGGCGGGCCACCGGTGACCACCGAGGACGACGGTGACCGCGGCCGCGGGCTCGCCCGCGCCCGCGGCCGCGGGTCCGTCGAGGATGACCGGGCCCATCGCGACCGTGGTCCAGCCGGCGGGGAGCCCCGCCCGAGCGTCGTGCACCGTGCGCACCCCGGACCGGGTCAGCATGGACACCGGCCGGGTCGCGTCGACCAGGGCGTGGGCGCGGAGGTGGGCGGCGAACACCCGGACCCCGTTGCCGCACATCTGTGCGGGCGAGCCGTCGGCGTTGCGGTAGTCCATGAACCACTCCGGGACCGGCGGCCCCCCGGCGGCCGCGGCGGCCGTCGCCGCCCCGACCACGGCGAGCGCGTCCGGCGGCGCGGCCGCGGTCCGGACCACACGGAGGACGCCGTCAGCCCCGATCCCGAGGTGGCGGCGACACAGCGCGGCCACGGTGGGGACGTCGAGCTCCCCCTCGGCGGCGCCGTCGTGGTCGTCGATCACGACGAAGTCGTTGCCCGCGCCGTGGGCTTTGGTGAACGCCAGCTCGCGCACGGTCACCGCGCGATCCC
>CAXSIB010000332.1:0-4138 GCA_964237095.1 uncultured Actinomycetales bacterium | reverse complement strand
CAAGCCCAAGTCGATCACTCCGCACACCGAGTTCGAGGCGAACGTCTACATCCTGTCCAAGGACGAGGGTGGCCGGCACACGCCGTTCTTCAACAACTACCGGCCGCAGTTCTACTTCCGCACCACCGACGTCACCGGCGTCGTAGACCTGCCGGAGGGCACGGAGATGGTCATGCCCGGCGACAACACCGAGATGAAGGTGACCCTCATCCAGCCCATCGCCATGGAGGAGGGCCTGCGCTTCGCCATCCGCGAGGGTGGCCGCACTGTCGGCGCCGGGCGCGTCACCAAGATCACGAAGTAGTTCACTCCCGGGTGCGTCCAGACATCGGGCGCACCCGGGAACAGGCCCGCCTCGTCGGGCCTTGCACTACCTCGTGCCTCCGGTCGCCAACGGCGGTCCAGTCTCGTGGCGCACGACACACGCGACCGCGGGGGCGGGGACAGCAGGACAACCAGGATCCAGCGGCACCATCCGACACCACCGGGCCTGCCCGGCAGAGATAGGACGTACAGCCACTATGGCGGGACAGAAGATCCGCATCAGGCTCAAGGCCTACGACCACGAGGTCATCGACAGCTCGGCGCGCAAGATCGTCGAGACGGTGACCCGGACGGGTGCGCAGGTCGCCGGCCCGGTGCCGCTGCCGACGGAGAAGAACGTCTACTGCGTCATCCGCTCGCCGCACAAGTACAAGGACTCGCGCGAGCACTTCGAGATGCGCACGCACAAGCGTCTCATCGACATTCTCGACCCCACGCCGAAGACCGTCGACTCGCTCATGCGGCTCGACCTGCCGGCGGGCGTCGACATCGAGATCAAGCTGTAGGGACGCCGACATGTCGCGAAACACCCAGGGCGTCCTGGGCGAGAAGCTGGGCATGACCCAGGTCTTCGACGAGAACAACCGGATCGTGCCGGTCACCGTCGTCAAGGCCGGGCCCTGCGTGGTCACCCAGGTACGCACCCCCGAGAACGACGGCTACGCCGCCGTGCAGATCGCTTTTGGCGCGGTCGACCCGCGCAAGGTCACCAAGCCCGAGGCAGGGCACTTCGCAAAGGCCGGCGTCCCGCCGCGCCGCTACCTGGTCGAGATCCGCACCGACGACGCCTCCTCGTACACCGTCGGGCAGGAGGTCACCACCGACATCTTCGGCGGCGGCGCCAAGGTCGACGTCATCGGCACGAGCAAGGGCAAGGGCTACGCGGGTGTCATGAAGCGTCACAACTTCCGGGGCCTCGGCGCCGGTCACGGGGTGCAGCGCAAGCACCGCTCGCCCGGTTCGATCGGCGCCTGCGCGACGCCGGCGCGGGTGTTCAAGGGGACTCGGATGGCCGGCCGGATGGGCAACGTCCGAACCACGACCCTCAACCTCACCGTGCACGCCGTGGATGCCGAGCGGGGGCTGCTGCTCATCAAGGGTGCGGTTCCCGGCCCGCGCGGCGGCATGGTCCTCGTACGCACCGCCGTCAAGGGCGGCCTCGGGAAGGGCGGCGTGCCGCGATGACCGCGACCACGGTCGAGCAGAGCGCACTCACCCTCGAGGTGCGCACCGCGGGGCTTGCGGCCGACCGGACCGTCGAGGTGCCCGCTGAGGTCTTTGGGGTGCAGGTCAACATCCCGTTGATCCACCAGGTCGTCGTCGCCCAGCTGGCCGCGGCACGGCAGGGCACCCACAAGACGAAGACCCGCGGCGAGGTGCGGGGCGGGGGCAAGAAGCCCTACCGCCAGAAGGGCACCGGCCGGGCCCGCCAGGGGTCGACGCGTGCGCCGCAGTTCGCCGGCGGTGGCGTCGTCCACGGCCCCGTTCCACGCAACTACGAGCAGCGGACCCCGAAGAAGATGAAGGCAGCCGCTTTGCGCGGGGCCCTGTCCGACCGCTTTCGGCACGACCGGCTGTTCGTGGTCGACCACCTGACCACCGACGCAGCCCCGTCCACAAAGGCAGCGACGACGCTGCTCGCGACGCTGACGACCCGCCCGCACGTGCTCGTGGTCGCCGAGCGCGACGACGTCGCAACCTGGAAGTCACTACGCAACGCGGAGAACGTCCACCTCATCAGCCCCGGCCAGCTCAACACGTACGACGTGCTGGTCAGCGACGACGTCGTGTTCACCGAGGCGGCGCTGCAGGCGTTCCTGACTGCATCGGGCGGGCGGGGAGCCAGCACGGTCCGAAGCGCCAGGGCTGTCGCCTCTGTCCGGGGGGAGCTCGGCGGCAGTGCGGCGATCGGGACCGACAGCGCGCCCGTGGCCGACGTCGCGGGGGCAGCCGCCACCGCGAGCGTCGACGCGGGAGGAAACCCGGGCGAGGACCTCACGCCGCACCAGATCGACAGCAACGTGCCGTCGGTCGCAACCGCGAGCGAGCCGGCCGATCAGGCCCGTACCGAGGAGGGCTCGGCATGACCGACCTGACCGACCCGCGCGACATCCTGCTCTCGCCGGTCATCTCCGAGAAGAGCTACGGCCTGCTCGACGAAAACAAGTACACCTTCATCGTCCGTCCGGACGCCAACAAGACCCAGATCAAGATCGCGGTCGAGAAGGTCTTCGGGGTCAAGGTGGGCAACGTCAACACCCTCAACCGCCAGGGCAAGCGCAAGCGCACCAAGGGTGGCTTCGGCAAGCGCGCTGACACCAAGCGCGCCGTGGTCACCCTGCGCGAGGGCCGCATCGAGATCTTCGGGGGCCCGGTCTCCTAGCGGGGCCGGACGCCACCGAAGAGGACTGCTGAGGACATCCAGATGGGCATCCGCAAGTACAAGCCGACCACCCCGGCCCGTCGTGGCGCGAGCGTGGCCGACTTCGCCGAGATCACGCGCTCCGAGCCGGAGAAGTCGCTGGTCCGCCCCCTGCACAGCAAGGGCGGCCGCAACTCCTACGGCCGGGTCACCACCCGGCACCAGGGCGGCGGGCACAAGCGCGCCTACCGCGTCATCGACTTCCGCCGCTCCGACAAGGACGGCGTGCCGGCCAAGGTCGCGCACATCGAGTACGACCCCAACCGCACCGCGCGCATCGCCCTGCTGCACTACGCCGACGGCGAGAAGCGCTACATCGTCGCGCCGCGCAACCTCGCGCAGGGTGATCTCGTCGAGGCCGGCCCCACCGCCGACATCAAGCCTGGCAACGCGCTGCCGCTGCGCAACATCCCGACCGGTACCACCGTGCACAACATCGAGCTGCGGCCTGGGGGCGGAGCGAAGATCGCGCGATCGGCCGGCGCCAGCGTTCAGCTCGTGGCCAAGGACGGCCCCTACGCCCAGCTGCGGATGCCTTCCGGCGAGATCCGCAACGTCGACCTGCGCTGCCGCGCGACGGTCGGCGAGGTCGGCAACGCCGAGCAGAGCAACATCAACTGGGGCAAGGCCGGCCGGATGCGCTGGAAGGGCAAGCGCCCCAGCGTCCGAGGCGTGGCCATGAACCCGATCGACCACCCGCACGGTGGCGGTGAGGGCAAGACCTCCGGTGGCCGGCATCCGGTCAACCCGGCGGGCAAGCCCGAGGGCCGTACCCGCCGCCGCAAGCCCAGCGACGCGCTCATCGTCCGCCGCCGTCGCACCAACAAGAAGCGCTAGGGGACTGACTCGTGCCGCGCAGCCTGAAAAAGGGCCCGTTCGTCGACGACCACCTGCTCAAGAAGGTGGACGTCCAGAACGACAAGGGCTCCAAGACCGTGATCAAGACCTGGTCGCGCCGATCGACGATCATCCCCGACATGCTCGGGCACACGATCGCGGTGCACGACGGGCGCAAGCACGTCCCGGTGTTCGTGACGGAGGCGATGGTCGGGCACAAGCTCGGCGAGTTCGCACCGACCCGGACGTTCCGCGGGCACATCAAGGACGACCGGAGGGCCCGCCGTGGCTGAGAACAAGACCCGGCACCTGCCGCCGCACGCCGCTCTCGCGCAGGCGAAGTACGTGCGGATGACGCCGATGAAGTGCCGCCGCGTCATCGACCTGGTGCGTGGGATGCCTGTCGCCACCGCGCTCGACGTCCTCAGGTTCGACGTGCACGCGGCCTCGGACCCGATCTACAAGGTCCTGGCCAGCGCCATCGCCAACGCCGAGCACAACCGGCAGCTCGATGCCGCCGACCTCTACATCGCGCAGGCCTACGTGGACGAGGGG
>CAXSIB010000331.1:0-4141 GCA_964237095.1 uncultured Actinomycetales bacterium | reverse complement strand
GTCGTGACCATGGCCCCGGTCCGCAGCCCTGACCACAGCAGCCGGTGCAGGAGGTCGACCAGCGGCGCGACCGCGACCGCGCCGACGGGGGTCCACGGGAACAGCCCCCGCAGGAAGAGGGCCTCGACCGTCCAGAGGTTGCCGGCCCCGGCCAGGTTCCGCTGGTCGAGGACCGCGGCCACGACCGGCCGCCCGGGCTCGCGGACCAGCCGGGCCGCGGCCGCGGCCGGGTCGAAGTCCGCCCCGAGCAGGTCCGGCCCGAGGTGGCCCACCGCGTCGGCCTCCCGCCGGGTGGGGAGCACCTCGACGACGGGCATGTCCAGCGCCACCGCGGTCCGGCCGTCGTCGAGGTGCAGCAGGACCCGCGCGCGGTCGGCGACCCGGGCGGGCAGCCGGCGACCGGCCCCGACCACCGTCCAGGAGCCCTGCATCCGGAGGTGGGTGTGCAGGGTCAGCCCGGCGTCGGTGCGCAGCAGCAGGTGCTTGCCCCGGCTCAGCGACGCGGTCACGACCTGGCCCGCGAGGTCGACGGTCGCGAAGCGCGGCACCCGCAGGTCACTCGCCACGATGCGGTGCCCGACCAGCTCCCGCTCGAGACGCGCGGCCACGCGGGCGACGCTGTCCCCCTCCGGCACGGGCGGTCAGGCCGCCGGTGCGCGCACCGGGTCGCGCACCGGCCGGGGTCCCGGGTGCGGGACGAGCCCGCCGGACCCGCCCTCAGGCATCGCCGTGGCCGTCGTCCCCACCCCGGCCGCCCCTCCCGTTGCTGCCGCTGCCGTCGCCGCCGTTCCCGTTGCTGCCGCCGCCGTTGCTGCCGCCGCCGTTGCTGCCGCCGTTGGTGCCACCCCGGCCGCTCCCGCTGCGGGCCCGGTCCCGGAGCCAGCCGCCGACGTTGTCCGCGACGGTCCCGGCCACGGTCGACGCCATCGACCCGGCCACCCCGCCGAAGATCCCGCCGGCGTTCTGCACGAAGCGCGCGAGGGGATCCGCGGAGGCGGTGAAGGAGTCCTTGTAGGACTTCGCGGCCGCCTTGGCCTCGTCCGACATCGCGGCCTCGGCGTCGTCGCCGCGGCGGGGGTACTCCCCCGAGAGGATCGCCCGGTACTGCGGGCCGGCCGCCCACTTCTGCAGCTCCGCGGCCCGGACGGCGGCGAGGGGGTGGTCGCGGCCGTCGAGGTGGAGCAGCTTGATGAAGCTGTCGCGGATGTCCCCGCCGCGGTCGTACTCCGTGGCCTGGTCGAGGAAGCCGGCGACGTCCATCTCGTCGGGGTCGGTCGCCCCCGCGAGGATGGCGTGCACCCGCAGCGCCGCGCCCGCGTCCTGCCCGACGAGCAGCCCCGCCCGGTCGCACGACAGCTCGGACTTGCGGAACCACTCGTCGAGGGCGAGGACGAGCACCCGCAGCCCCAGCCCGCCGATCGGCACCCAGGACAGCGAGGCGCTGATCTTCACCAGCGTCGTGAGCATCGTGTGGTACAGCGCGTGCCCGGACAGCACGTGGCCGAGCTCGTGGCCCAGGACGAACCGCAGTCCCTCCGCGTCGAGCAGCTCCAGGGATCCGGTGGTGATCGTGAGGAACGGCGTCTTCAGCCCGAGGGTCGCCGCGTTCGGCATCGGGTCGCGGAGCACGAACAGCTCGGGCACCACCGCGATGTCGAGGGTGGCCGCGGCCTCGTCGAGCAGCTGCTGGAGCGCGGGGTACTGGCGGTGGGACACCCGCACGGCACTCGCGACGTGCAGCAGCCGGATGGAGCGCTCCCCGATCACCCCGGACAGCGCCCGCAGGACCGCGTCGAACCCGGGCAGTGCCCGCAGCGCGACGAGGGCGCCGCGGTCGGCGGGGTGCTCGTAGGCCCGCGAGCTGATCTGGGGGAACCGGAGACGGCCGGGGGTCAGGGTCTTCGCGCGTGCAATGTCACCAGAGGCCACGCCGCCACTCTCCCACCGCCGTCAGCGTGCCGAGGGGCTCCGCACCGCCGGCTCCACACCGCCGGACGGACGTGCGCACCCCGGGCGGGGCCGGGCGTCAGCTGACGCGGCGGGCCCGGCGGGCGGCGAGCTCGTCGGTGAACGGCGCCGCCCCGGCCGCGGCGGACTCGGCCGGCACGGCCGGGTCGGCGGCGAGACGCTCCCCGGGCAGCGCGGCGAGGGTGCCCTCGACCTCGCGCCAGACGCGCCCGACGGCGATCCCGAAGACGCCCTGGCCACCCTGGAGCAGGTCGATGACCTCGTCGGCGGACGTGCACTCGTAGACGGTGGCGCCGTCGCTGAGCAGTGTCAGCCCGGCGAGGTCGGCGATCCCGCGGGAGCGCAGGTGCTCCACCGCGGACCGGATCTGCTGGAGGCTGACCCCGGTGTCCAGGAGCCGCTTGACCACCTTGAGCACGAGGATGTCGCGGAACGAGTAGAGCCGCTGGGTCCCCGAGCCGGCCGCGGGCCGGACGGACGGGGCGAGCAGGCCGGTGCGCGCCCAGTAGTCGAGCTGGCGGTAGGTGATCCCGGCCGCGCTGCAGGCCGTGGGCCCGCGGAAGCCGACGTCGTCGGGCATCGAGGGCAGGCCGTCGGTGAACAGCAGACCCTGCTCCTGCGCCGCCCGCGCCCGTCCGGCCCGGTCCTGGTCGGTGTCCCCCAGCACTGCCCGGGGACTGGTCTCGCCGGAATCGGTCACGCCGCCTCCTGGACTAGACCTCGACCTCGGGTCGAGGGCCTGCCGGTGCGTGCTCACCAGGACGGGAATCACAGCACCGGCATTCGCTCCGGACGGTACGGAACCCGACCGGCCGGGTCAACGCGACGCGCCCGGTCCCGGCTCGGGATCACCGGGCTCCTCGCCGGAGAAGTCCTCCGGGGAGATCTGGTCCAGGAACTCGCGGAACTTCTCGACCTCGTCCTCGGCGGCCTCGGGCACCTCGACGCCGACCTCGGCGAGGACCTCGTCCGCGCCGTAGATCGGGGCGCCGGCCCGCAGGGCGAGCGCGATCGCGTCGGAGGTGCGCGAGTCGACGCGGATGCCGCCGGAGATGACGAGCTCGGCGTGGAAGACGCCGTCGCGGAACTCGGTGATGACCACCTGCTCGAGGGTGCGGCCGAGTGCGTCGAGGACGTTCTTCAGCAGGTCGTGGGTCAGCGGGCGCGGCGGAATCTGCCCCTGCTGGACGACCGCGACCGCGGTGGCCTCGACGGCGCCCACCCACACGGGCAGGTGGCGGCCGGTGCCGACCTCGCGCAGCAGGATGATCGGCTGGTTGGACGGCATCTCGACCCGTACGCCGACGACGTCCAGCTCCCGCATTTCCCAGACACTAGCGGTCCGGCGCCGGCCCGGCGCGGGCCGACCGGGGTGCTCTCAGCCCGGCTCGAGGCCGAGGTCGCGCAGCCCGGCGCCGACCAGTGCCGCGTGGAGCTCGGCGTACAGCTCGCGCAGCGTGCGCGCGGTCTCCGCCGCCTGGGCCCGCGCGCCCGGGCCGGTCCGGCCCAGCAGCGGCGCGACACTCTGCTGGACGAGGGCGACCTCCCGGTCCGCGCCCGTCCGGACGCCGCGCAGGTGCCGGGCCCGGATCCCGAACTCGGCGAGCCGGGCGGCGGCGAGCGCGACCGTGAGCTCCTCCGGGACGTACCAGCCGCTGCGGGACCGCACGAGCCCGGCGCTCTCGAGCTCCGCCACCGTCTCGGCGTCCAGCCCGCTGGCCAGCAGCAGCTCCTCCAGCCGGAGCCGGCGGGCCGGCGGGCGGACCCGCGCCGGCGCCGAGCGGGGGGCGGCCGCACCCGGGACCGGGCGGGCCTCGGGTCCCGGGGCGGGACGGGTGGCGCGGGTGGTCCGGCCCTCGACGGCGGCGGCCGGGCGCGGCGGGGTGGCCGGTGAGCTGGGTGGGACGGCCGGGGCGGCCGGGCCGGGCGGCGGCAGGACGTCGTCGAGGGTGCCCGCGGCGATGTGGGCGCGGATGACCTTGAGCGGCAGGTACCGGTCGCGCTGCAGGGCGAGCACCCGGGCCAGGCGGGCCACGTCGGCGTCGGAGAACCGCCGGTGCCCCGCCCCCGACCGGGCCGGCGCGACGAGACCCGCCCCGTCGAGGAAACGGATCTTGGACACCGACACGTCCGGGAACTCCGGCGCCAGGGCGGCCAACACCTCACCGATCGT
>CAXSIB010000330.1:0-4163 GCA_964237095.1 uncultured Actinomycetales bacterium | reverse complement strand
CACGTGCCCGGCCGGGTGCCCGTCTGGCTGGCGCTGCCGTCCCTGGCGGGCCTCGCCGTCTTCTTCGTCTACCCCTTCCTCTACCTGCTCGGGCTGGCGTTCACCGAGTCGTCGCTCGGGCGGCCGCTCCAGCGCTGGACGGGGGTGGCGAACTTCGTCTCGGCGCAGCAGGCGATCGGCTTCACCGGGTCCCTGGTGCGCTCCGCGGTGTTCGCCGTCGGCGCGGCCGTGCTGCAGGTCGTCCTCGGGACCGGGCTCGCCGTGCTCCTGCGGGTCCGGGGAGCCCGCCTCGGGCTGGCCGGCACCCTGCTGCTGCTGCCGCTGGTGACCCCGCCAGTCGCGGTGGGCGTGGCCTGGAAGCTGCTGCTCGACCCGGTGGGAGGCGCGTTCAGCGGCCTCTGGCACACCCTCGGGGTCGGCGCGCCCAATCCCCTCGGCGGCGCGACCAGTGCCTTCGTGACCCTGCTGGTCATCGACACCTGGCAGTGGACGCCGCTGGTCACCCTGCTCGTGTTCGTCGCGCTGCTCGGCGCCGACGAGCAGACGATCGAGGCGGCGGCCCTCGACGGCGCCGGCGCCTGGCGGACGTTCTGGTCCGTCGTGTGGCCGACGGTCCTGCCGACGGTGCTCGCCACCCTCTTGCTGGCGCTGGTGATCGCGTTCAAGGTGTTCGACCTCGTCGCCGTCGTCACCGCCGGCGGGCCGGGGCTCTCGACGTCGCTCGCGCCGTGGGAGATCTTCCAGACCGGCCTCTCGCAGAACTTCGACGTCGGCACCGCCGCCGCGATGACGCTGGTGTTCGGCGCGCTCGTCGGCGTCGTCACCACGGTCGTCACGGTCGCCCGCACCGCGGCCGTCCGGGCGGAGTCGTGAGCACCGCCGGCACGACCGGGTGGCTCGGCGGCCGGGCGCGCCACCGGCGGCCCGTCCGGGTCGTCCTCGGCCTGCTCGGGCTGCTGCTCGTGCTGCCGATCCTGTACCTCGTCTCGCTGTCGCTGCGCAGCAACGCCGACATCGACAACGGCGGCTGGCTGCCCACCACCGTCTTCCTGCACAACTGGCCGGCGGCGTTCCGGACGATCCCGCTGGCGCGGATGCTCAGCAACTCCTGGGTGATCGCGGTGTTCGCGGCGCTGCTGACGGGACTGGTCGCCGTCCCCGCCGCCTACGTCACCGCCCGCGCCCGCCGGCACGGCACCCGGCTCGCGTCGGTGCTGCTGGCGAGCTACTGCGCGCCGCCGGTGGTCGCGCTCCTGCCGCTGTACTACCTCCTGAAGTCGACCGGGCTGACGGACTCCCTGCTGGGGCTGGTCCTCGTCGACGGCATCGCGAACGTCCCGGTCGCCGTGTGGCTGCTCGACGGGTTCATCCGGCGGGTGCCGTACGAGATCGAGGAGGCCGCCGCGATCGACGGGCTCGGCACCGGCCGGACGCTGGTCCGGATCGTCCTGCCACTGCTCGTGCCCGGCCTGGTCGCGGCGCTGCTCATCTGTCTCTTCCTGTCCTACAACGAGTTCCTCTTCGCGGTGACGTTCGCGCAGTCCGTCGGCAGCCAGCCGCTGACGGTGGGGCTGTCGCTGTTCCAGGGGGACCGCAACGTCCAGTTCGGCCAGCAGGCCGTCGTCTCCCTCGTGGCGATCCTGCCGATGTACGCCGTGGCCGCGGTGGCCCAGCGCTGGCTGATCTCCGGGCTGACCGCCGGGTCGCAGCGGTGACGCCCGCGATCCCGGTCGTCCCGGCGACCCCGGCGCCCGGACCGACACCACCCCCCGACCCGACAGGAGGGCGGCCGTGAGCCGTCAGATCCACCTCAACGCCTTCGACATGACCTGCGTCGGGCACCAGTCGCCGGGGCTGTGGCGCCACCCGGACGACCAGTCCCACCGCTACACCGACCTGCGCTACTGGACGGACCTGGCGCGCCTGCTCGAGCGCGGCGGTTTCGACTCCCTGTTCATCGCCGACGTCCTCGGGGTCTACGACGTGTACCAGGACGGTCCCGAGTCGGCGCTGCGGACCGGGGCCCAGGTGCCGGTCGGCGACCCGCTGATGGCCGTGTCGGCGATGGCCGCCGTGACCGAGCACCTCGGGTTCGGCCTGACCGTGTCCCTGACGTACGAGAAGCCGTACTCGTTCGCGCGGACGCTGACGACCCTCGACCACTACACCGGCGGCCGGGTGGGCTGGAACATCGTCACGTCCTACCTGGAGAGCGCGGCCCGCAACCTCGGCCTGGCCACGCAGGTCGGCCACGACCGGCGCTACGACCTCGGCGAGGAGTTCCTCGAGGTCTGCTACAAGCTCTGGGAGTCCTCCTGGGAGGAGTCGGCGGTCGTCCGGGACCGCGCGAGCGGGGTCTTCACCGACCCGTCGAAGGTCCACCCGATCGAGCACAAGGGCGAGTTCTTCGAGGTGCCCGGCATCTTCCTGGCCGAGCCGTCGCCGCAGCGGACGCCGACCCTGTTCCAGGCCGGGGCGTCGGCCCGCGGCCGGGACTTCGCGGCCCGCCACGCGGAGGCGGTGTTCAACACCGGCACCCGGCCCGAGGTCATGCGGCCGGCGGTGGCCGACACCCGCCGCCGCGCCGAGGCGGCCGGCCGCGACCCGGCGAGCATCAGGTTCTTCGCGCTGATGACGGTGATCACGGCTCCGAGTGATGAGGAGGCGCAGGCGAAGTACGCGGACTACCGGCGGTTCGTCAGCCTGAACGGGGCCCTGACGCTCTTCGGCGGCTGGAGCGGGCTCGACCTGTCCGGCTACGACCCCGACCAGCCGCTGGCCTACGTCGAGACCGAGGCCGTCCGCAGCGCGGTCGCGGCGTTCTCCACCGCCGACCCCGACCGCACCTGGACCCCGCGGGAGATCGCCCGCTGGGTCGGCATCGGCGGGATGGGCCCGGTCGTCGTCGGGTCCCCGGCGACGGTCGCGGACGAGATGGAGCGCTGGGTGGAGGAGGCCGACGTGGACGGCTTCAACCTGGCCTACGCGGTGACGCCCGGGACCTTCGTCGACGTCGTCGACCTCGTGGTCCCGGAGCTGCGCCGGCGCGGGCGGGTCCGCACCGCCTACGAGGGCACGACGCTGCGGGAGAGCCTCCACGGCGCCGGGCAGCGGCGGCTGCGCGACGACCACCCCGGGGCCGCGTACCGCCGGGACGCGGCGGGGGAGCTGCCCCGATGACGGCGGCCACCGGCACGAGGCGGCCCGCGCCGGCGACGGCTCCCGAGGTGCGGCGGATCACGGGTGACGCCGAGGCGATCGAGGTCGCGCGGGCGCTCGGGGCGTCGTTCGCGGCGGGCGACGTGGAGCGGGACGTCCACCGGCGCCTCGGGTTCGAGCAGGTCGACCAGCTGACCGCGGCCGGGCTGTGGGGGATCACCGTGCCCCGCCGCCACGGCGGGGCCGGCGTCGGCGCGCGCACCCTGGGCGAGGTGTTCACCGAGCTCTCGACGGGGGACTCGAGCCTCGGGCAGATCCCGCAGAACCACTTCTTCTTCGTCGACGTCCTGCGGCACACCGCGTCCCCGGCGCAGCTGGAGTTCTTCCACGGCGAGCTCCTGGCCGGCCGGCACTTCGCCAACGCGCTGTCCGAGCGGGGCACCCGCACCGCGATGGACTTCTCGATCGACTTCCGCCGCCGCCCGGACGGTGCGTGGGTGCTCGACGGCGCCAAGTACTACTGCACGGGCACGCCGTTCGCGGACTGGATCCCGGTGTACGCCAACGACGCCGAGGATCCCGAACGCCGGCTGTGGGCGCCGTTCGTCCGCCGGGACAGTCCCGGGGTCACCATCCACGACGACTGGGTCGGCATGGGCCAGCGGACCACGGGCAGCGGCACCGTGACCTTCGAGTCGGTCGTCGTCCCCGCCGAGCACGTCGTCCCGGTGTCCCCGATCTTCGAGCGGACCGAGACCTTCGGGGCGTTCGGCAACTACCTGCACGCCGCGGTCGACCTGGGCATCGCCCGCGCCGCGCTGCGCGACGGCAAGCACCTCATCCGGACCGCGGCCCGGCCGTGGTGGGAGGCCGGGGTCGCCCGGGCCGCCGACGAGCCCGCGGTGATCGACGGGTTCGGCGAGCTGGCCCTGAGGGTCCGGGGCGCCCAGGCGCGCAACGCCGACCTGCGCGGCAGCCTCGGCGGCGACGCGCTGGTGATGGCG
>CAXSIB010000329.1:0-4176 GCA_964237095.1 uncultured Actinomycetales bacterium | reverse complement strand
GCGCCCGCTGGACGGCGAGCGGTCACCCGTCGAGGTGTGAGCGGCCGGACGGGGCATGCTCGGCCCTGACCCGCCCACACCCAGCCGGACCAGCCGACCCCGGGAGTCCCCATGACGCCACGACCGCGTGCCCTCCGAACGTCAGCGGCCCCCGCCGCCCTCGTGCTCGCCGCCGCCGGACTCCTCGCGGCCGCCTGCGCGCCGACGACCACGGCGACGGTGTCGACTTCGGTGGTGAGCTCGGCGGCGAGCTCGGCCGCGGCCCCGTCGGCCGCCCCGGCGTCGTCCTCGGCCGCGGCGGCGCCGAGCATGACCGCCGTCGGGCCGGAGACCCCGACCGGCTCGGCGTCGGCGGCCACGGTGGCGGGCTGCTCGCCGGCCACGCTGCGGACGCTCACGGCGGGCACGCTCACCCTCGCGACCTCCCAACCCGCGTACGAGCCGTGGATGGTGGGCAACGACCCCACGAACGGGAAGGGGTACGAGTCCGCGGTCGCGTACGCCGCCGCGGCCCGGCTCGGGTACCCGAAGGCCCGCGTGGCCTGGGTCCGCGCCGACTTCGACGCGGCGGTCGCCCCGGGACCGAAGACGTTCGACGCCGACGTCAACCAGTTCTCGATCACCGCCGCCCGGGCGAAGGTCGTCGACTTCTCCGCGCCCTACTACGACGTCACCCAGGCGGTCGTGTACCTCGACAAGGACGCGAAGGCCGCCGCCGCCGCGAAGACCGGCACCGTCGCGGGGCTGGCGGGTCTGAGACTCGGCGCGCAGGTCGGGACGACCAGCTACGACGCGATCACCAACCAGGTGAAGCCGTCCGGGCGCCCCGCGGCCTACCCGAGCAACGACAACGCCGTGCAGGGACTGAAGGCCGGCCAGATCGACGGCCTCGTCGTCGACCTGCCGACCGCGCTCTACCTCACCTCCGCCGAGCTGACCGGGGCCTCGATCCTCGGCCAGCTGCCCGCCGCCGGGGGGAAGCCGGAACAGTTCGGGATGCTGCTGGCGAAGGGGAGCCCGGTCACGTCCTGCCTGTCGAAGGCGGTCACCGCGCTCGCCGCCGACGGGACCCTCGCCCAGCTGGAGAAGACCTGGCTGACGTCCTCGGCCGGGGCCCCGGAGCTGAAGTGAGATCGACCCGGCCGTGACCACCGCACCGGAGCGCAGCACGCTCGCCCTGGAGCGGGACGCCTACCGCCGCGGGCGCACCCGGCGCTCGTTCGCCGCCTCGTTCGGCAGCACTCTCGCCCTCGCCGTCGTGGCCGTGCTGGCCGTCCGCCGCTCCCCCGGCTGGCCGCGGGTCCACGAGTCCTTCTTCAACTGGGGCGTGGCGCGCGGATCGTTCACGCTCGTCCTGTCCGGGCTGTGGCTCAACGTCCGGATCCTGCTGGTCGCGGAGATCATCGTGCTGGCGCTGGGACTCGTGCTCGCGGTGGTGCGCACGACGCGGGGGCCGCTGCTGTTCCCCCTGCGAGCGCTGGCGACGGTCTACACCGACCTGTTCCGCGGGCTCCCGCTCCTCGTCGCGCTGTACCTCATAGGGTTCGGGCTGCCGGCCCTGAGCCTGCAGGGGATCCCCACGAACGCGACGATCCTCGGCACGGTCGCGATCGTCCTCACCTACAGCGCCTACGTGGGCGAGGTCTTCCGGGCCGGCATCGAGACGGTCCACCCGAGCCAGCGCCTCGCCGCCCGCTCCCTGGGGCTGAGCTACCGGCAGTCGCTGCGGCTCGTCGTTCTCCCCCAGGCGGTGCGGCGGGTGGTGCCCCCGCTGCTCAACGACTTCGTGGCCCTGCAGAAGGACGTCGGGCTGGTGTCGGTGCTGGGGGTCTCCGACGCCATCCAGAACGCGCACATCGCGGAGTCCGCGACCTTCAACTTCACCCCGTACGTCCTGGCGGGGCTGATGTTCATCGCCCTCGCGGTCCCGACCGGGCGCCTCGCCGACGTGGTCGCCCGGCGGGCGCAGCGGCGGGAGCAGAGCGGGAGCCTGCTGTGACCGGCCGCCCCGCCGGCCCGGCCCCGGCCGCGGCCCTGCTGTCCTGCCGCGGGGTGGCGAAGTCCTTCGGCGCGACGGCCGTGCTGGCCGGCATCGACCTCGACGTCGCCCCGCACCGGGTGGTGGCGCTCATCGGGGCGTCGGGCTCGGGCAAGTCGACGCTCCTGCGGTGCATCGACCTCCTCGAGACCGTCGACGACGGCGTGATCACCCTGGCCGGGCAGGACATCACCGATCCGCGGGTCGACGCCGACCGCGTCCGGGGACGGATCGGGGTGGTGTTCCAGGCGTTCAACCTCTTCCCGCACCGCACGGTCCTGGACAACGTGACCCTCGCGCCGCGGACGGTCCACGGCACCCCGCGGGCCGAGGCCGAGGCGCGCGCGATGAGCCTGCTCGGGCGGATCGGGCTGGCCGGTCGCGCGCGGGAGTACCCGGACCGGCTGTCGGGCGGGCAGCAGCAGCGGGTCGCGATCGTGCGGGCGCTGGCCTACGACCCCGAGCTGCTGCTGCTCGACGAGATCACGTCGGCGCTGGACCCCGAGCTGGTCGGGGAGGTCCTCGAGCTGGTGCGGGAGCTGGCCGACGGCGGCGCGACGATCCTGATGGCCACCCACGAGATGGGCTTCGCCCGCCGGGTCGCGGACCAGGTGTGCTTCCTCGACGGCGGCCGGCTGTTGGAGTCGGGGCCGCCCGAGCAGGTGCTGGCCGACCCGGTGGAGGCCCGCACGAGGCAGTTCCTCGCTCGCGTCATCGCCGCCGGCCGGCTCTGATGGGCCGCCGGCCGGCGGTGAGGGGCCGGCCGCCGGCGGTGGGGGGCCGACCCGGGACGCGGGCCCGCATCGCCCGGGCGGTCACCGAGGCCGGGGCCCCGACGGTCCTGCTGCTCGTGCTGCCCGTCGTCGTGTCGGCGGTGAGCGCCGGGAGTGTCGCGGCGGGCATCGGCTGGGGCCTGGTGGCCGCGCTGTTCTTCGCGGTCGTCCCCTACGGCTGGGTCGTGCTCGGCGTCCGCGCCGGCCGGATCACCGACCGCCACGTGCGCCGGCGGGACCAGCGGGCGCGGGTCTTCGCGGTGACCCTCGCCTCGATGCTGGTCGGGTTCGCGGTCCTCGCGGTGGGCGGCGCCCCGCGGGCCCTGGTCGCGTTCCTGCTGGGGGTGCTGATCGAGGTCGTGGCCCTGCTGGCCGTGTCGCTCGCCTGGAAGATCTCGGTGCACGCCTGGACGGCCGCGGCGGGGACGACGGCCCTCGTCGCGCTGTTCGGGCCCTGGGCGCTGCTCGGCTGGCCGGTCGTCGCGGCCGTCGGCTGGTCGCGGGTCCGCCTGCGCCAGCACACCGTCGCCCAGGTCGTGGTGGGCGCCGCCGTCGGGCTCGGGCTCACCGCCGCGCTCGTCCCCCTGCTGGGCCGGCTGTGACGTCGTCCTCCCGGAACGGCTTCGCCGCCGGACCGGCGGTGACGTCGTCCTCCCGGAACGGCTTCGCCGCCGGACCGGCGGTGAGGTCGTCCTCCCGGAGGGGCTCCGCCGCCGGGCCCGCGGCCGCGGCGCGGCGGATCGGGATCGAGAGACCCAGCCCGACCAGCCAGGCCGTGATGTGGCCGGTGGCGGTGAACCCCCGCACGAGGACCAGCTGGACCGCCATCACCACGACGCTCGCCACGAGGTAGCGCCGCCGCCACGCGGTCGGCACCCGGGCGGCGAGGACGCCGACCACGGTCGCGAGCCCGTAGCTGACCCCGACGTCGTCGTCGCGGACGATCTCCATCCCGACCCGGTTCTTCGTGAGCTCGGTCGCCTGGAGCGTGGCGATGAACAGGGTCGCGCCGACGTGGCCGAGGACGCCGATGATGACCGTGCTGGCCCGTCCGAGCCACGCCTGGAGCGCGCCGTAGCAGACGACGAGCGGGACCAGGATCAGCAGCCCGAGCGCGGGTGAGACCACGAACGCGCTCAGCCCGAGCACCTCCAGGGGCCGGTGGTGGAGGTTGGTCAGGTTGGTGCTGGACTCCTCGACGAGCCGCTGGAGCGCGGTCTCCGGCTGGAACGCGAGGGAGATCCCGATGACCAGGACGGCAGCGGCGTAGACGAGTGCGACGTCGTGGCCGCGCCAGACCGTCCGCCACCGCAGCGCCACGATCGCGCGGGCGAGCGCCTGCACGTCGCGGACGTACTCCCGCCC
>CAXSIB010000328.1:0-4183 GCA_964237095.1 uncultured Actinomycetales bacterium | reverse complement strand
AGGTAGAAGGCGTGGCGTAGGGGTCGGGGCGTAGCGGCGGGGTCTGTGGAGGTTCGATGCACTCAACCGGTCAGTGCAACACCGTCGATGACCGCTCGGAGGTGAGGCGGGGCATGGCGAAGATTGGTCGGCCGGAACTACCTTCGCAGCGGCGGCAGCAGGCGTGGGAGAGGTGGAAAGCCGGGAGCTCGATCAGCAAGATCCCCTGGGGAGATCGGCTAACCACCGGGATCACCTTTCTCGATCGTGCTGCCGTTCGGCGGGGTCTTCAAGCGCCGCAGCGGAGCCGCCCGGGGACGCTCACGGTGGCCGATCGGGAGGAGACTTCAGGTGGTCTAGCCGCCGGTGAGTCCTACCGGGCGACCGGGCCGTCTCCTCGGCCGGCCCGCATCGACAATCAGCCGCGAGGTCGCCAAGAACAGGGGCCCCGCGCCGCTATCGGACGGTCGACGCCAACGATCGGGCCTGGCGGCGAACGCGGCGCCCGAAGACCCCCCTGCCCGCGCAGCGTCCAGTGCTGCGCGATGTCGCGGCCGACAAGCTCACCCGAGACTGTTCCGAAGCAGACTTTGGGGGCTGGCCAACCACCACCCGGCTGGCTCGGAGATGCACAAACCACGAAACACTGTACAAGACTCTGTTCATCTAGTCACAGGGGTGTTGACCAAACGGCTGCAGCAGCACCTGCGGTCTCAGCGCCCGATCCGGCGCAGTTTCCACAACACCGCCACCGAGCAGTGACATTCGCAGGTCACCGACGCGCTGTCGATCCGGCAACGTCCCGCCCAAGCCGAGAACCGGGCCACCCCGCACACTGGGAGGGCTACTTGCTCTGCGGCCGACACTGGATCCAGGTCGCCACCGCGGTCGAGCGGGCCACCCGGTTCGCGGTCCTCGTCCAGCTCGACAACCGCGAGATGACGACCGTGACCGCCGGACTGAACTGACATCTTGCGGAGACTCTTTTGCACGCACGATGGAAGCCCTCGTTCGTGCTCAGCAGAGCAGGCGCTCGTCACGACCGGCCCCTCGCCGCAAAGCCGTCGGTGGATCCGGGCTGAGCCGCCCCGTCGCCGGCGGTGGGAGGACTGGTAGGGGATGCGGGACCGTATTGGTGGGGGAGGGCAATGACCCGCGGGTGGCCGGATAGCAGGCGGTGCCGGGCCGGGGCGTTACTTGTCGTTGCTGAGTTCATCGAGGTAAGCCGGCAGAGTGCGTGGTGGGCGCTGGAGGATGGTCTGCAAGATCAGCGAATTGCCTCCGTGGAACCCGTAGCGGTTGTAGTCCTCAAACATCGCCGTCAGCCCCGCGGGCTGCCCGGCCGGTAGGGCGTCGAGGTTCTCGGCGGTGAGTTCACGCCCGGCCACCGAGCTCATCAGGGCGGCGATCTGGACGCGGTCGTAGGTCCCGGGCATGGCCAGCTCGAACGTGCCGTGGTCCAGGGTGTCGGTTGCGAACGCGATCGCGGCGACGTCGGCGACGTCTCGGTAGTCGACGTAGGTCATACGCGAGTGCTTGGACCACGGCATCACCATCGTCCCGGACTTCCGTGCCTGCTGGTAGGCACCGGCCAGTCCCTGCACGAACATGGCCGGCTGCAACACCACGAAAGCCAGGTCTGACCGGTACAGCGCCTGCTCGATCGGTCGGGTGCTGGCGTGGTTCACCAGCGACAGCGACGGGTGGTAGACCCCGGAGTACACCACCTTGCCGACCCCGGCGCGGACTGCTGCTGCCACCGCGTTCAAGCCGAGCTGGGTCGCGTCGGACGCGAACGCGGGAGTGATGAGGAAGACACCGTCGACGTCCTCCATCGCCGCGTCGAGGCTGGCTGGGTCGCTGAGGTCGCCGTGGACGATCTCCCGCGCGCCCCCGGCCCTGGCCATGTCGGCCTTGGCCGGATCGTGCACGAGTGCGCGGACGTCGATCCCGCAGGCCACCAGCGCTGGCACGACCAGGCCGGCGTACGCACCGGTCGCACCGGTGGCGAGGACCTTCACCGGGCAGCTCCCAACGGCGGAACCTGGTCAATGCCGTACCGCGCGGAGACGGCACCGATCCGCTCCGGGCCCGGTATCGGCACGTCGTCACCGGGGAGCTCCAGTTGGTCGGTCGGGGTGCCGAGCTCGACGATGACGTCACCGAAGCCGGCCCCGGCGTTGATGAGCAGCGTCCGCGCGGGCCCGTCGGGCCCGGCGACGAAGCCGTGCGGAACGCCGCGCGGGAGGAACACGACCGACCCCGGACTGACCCGCCAGGAGTCTTCACCGCAGGTGACGTCCAGCGTCCCCTCGAGCAGGTAGAACACCTCGTCGGCGTCGCGGTGCAGATGCTTGGGCGGTGCGTAGCCGGCCGGCACCCGGTGGTCGACGACGTCGAGGCGACCGGCGGTGTCGGCGCCCATCACCTTGGTCAGGGTGAGGCTTCCCAGCCAGTCGTAGGCGTCACCCTGGTCCGGGCCGAGGACGAAGCCGCGTCCGGTCCTCTCGGGGTACGACGAGCCGGACCGGGTCGGGGGAAAGCTCATGGAGCTCCTTCAGAACTGACGACCCATGCCGGATGTGGACGAGATCGTCCGCTCAGGGTAGGCGTCGGCAGGACCGGTCGCAATGGACCCAGCCAGTCCACGGAGGAACAACTCCTTCTGGCGCCGCGCCGGACGCTCCCAGCCCGGGGTGAGCGGCTGCACAAGCATCGCGCCGAACATCACGATGTCGGCGGTGGTCACGTCGTCTGCGATGCTGCCCTCGGCGCGGCCCCGCGCCAGTAGGAGCCCGATCGCGCGGTGCACCTCGACGCGCAGAGCTCTCGTGGTCAGCGGCAGCTCACTCGGGCCGCCGTGCAGGGGCAGAACAAGCTCGGTGCGAAGCTCGATCGCGCGGTCCAGGAACCAGCCGACCGCCGCGAGTGCCGACCCGCGCTGCTCGGCTGCCTGCCCCGCAGCCGCCAGGACCAGACCGAACGACCGCTCGCTGAGCGCGTCGAGCAGCGTCTCGCGGGTGGCGTACCGGCGGTACAGGGTGGCCACGCCGACACCTGCTTCGGCGGCGATCGTGGCCATCGGTACCTGCCGGCCGTGGCGCAACATCGCCGTCACCGCGGCCGCGAGCACCCGCTCCCGGTTCGCGAGGGCGTCCCGGCGCAGCGGTCGCGCGTCCGGGGGCACTTTCCGGATCACCCGTCCAGCCTCGCACCGTTGGCCCGGCGTCGGTGAGCAAGCGCCCGAGCCGGGGCCGCGCGGAGTTTCCCCCGAAGGCATCACCCCGGGGGAGCCGCCGCGGAGCGAGCTCGAGTGGCGTTGTCCCGTGTCCGACCTGAGGACGCCGAGCAGTACAGGGCGACCGGGTTACGGCGTCCAGTCGGGCAAATGGCAAGCTGTCGGCGGCGGCCAGCCGAGTGCACCACGCGATCGCCGGCGGAACGCTGACGGTCCGGACGGATCCCGCGTTCACACCCCGAGCGATGCTCGCGACCGCGCGGGCGGCGCAGGTCCGGTTCCCGATCACCGCCCGGGTAACACCGAGATTTCAGGCCGCGATCGCCGAAGCCATTTTTCCGAACTTGACCACCCACCACCATCCCGACAGCCAACACCCCGGTGAAGCCGGTAGACCGGCAACACCCGGCATGGCCTGAAGCAAGTCGACCCCCGCAGCGAGCCCGCAGCCGACCGATCAGCAGCCGGTGACCAGCAGAACGGTGGATGCGGCTGAGGACGGCGCTGTGCCGGTGGCCGAGGGTGCGGTCGCGGCGTCGCCGGTCGACCGGGGCAGTTCGGACACGGTGACGTTGGCGTGGGCAGCTCGACCTCGAGCCGCTCGTCGCGCAGCCGCTGCTGCTCGACGGCTGCGGCCTCGGTGGCGTCGGCGTTGCTGACCTGAGCGAAGCCACCAGCGTTGACGAGGTCCACGGGCCGGCTGACTGCCGCGGTGTCCGGTGTCCCGGCGACCTCGTTCGCGGGCACCGGTCCCGGAGTGTCGAGGGGTCCACGGTGACGCGGCGGATGAGGTCATCGGTTCCCTGTACACCGCCTACGGCACCGCGGTCCACGACGAGGGGCAGGCACCGTCTCCGGAGGTGGTCCACGTCATGATGCCGAGTACGGCGCCCGGGATTACCTGACCGCACTAACCTCGATGTTTCACCGGGCTGCTGCTGAAGGGCCTCGGGCGGGGGTTGCCGC
>CAXSIB010000327.1:0-4218 GCA_964237095.1 uncultured Actinomycetales bacterium | reverse complement strand
GGCCCGCCCGCCGCGACGACGGTGTCCGGCGCGCCCGGCCCGCCCGGGCCGCCGGAGCCGCGCGACCCGGTCGACGCCGGCCGCAGCTCCGTCACGGCTCCCGACCGCCCGGACGCCCCGGACCGGGCCCGTGTCCCGGTCAGCACGGTCGCGGTGGCGTCGGGGGAGGGCACAGCCGGAGAGTGCGCAGCCGGGAAGGAGGACGGGGCCGGGTGGGAGACCGCGCCGCGGGAGCGAGCCGTGGCGGCGACCGGCGACCGGTCGAGGTGCTCACCCGCGCCCGCGAGCACCAGCGCGCGGACGAAGGCGCGGGCGTCGACCTGCCGCTCGGCGGGGTCGCGGGCCAGGGCCCGGCGCAGGACCGCCTCCAGCTCGGGCGGGATGGCGGCGGCCGGGGCGAAGCCCGGGACCGGGTCGTCCGCGGTCGACAGCACCGACCGGGGCGAGCCGACCGGCCGCGGGAGCCGACCGGCGAGCAGCCGGTAGGTCAGGGCACCGAGGGCGTAGACGTCCGACGCCCGGGTCAGCCCGATCCCCGCCGCCTGCTCCGGGGGCATGTAGCCGGGGGTCCCCGCCGCCATCGTGATCCCCGACGCCACCGCGGCGGCCTTGGCGAGCCCGAGGTCGGAGACGAGGACCTCCTCGCCGTCGCGGTCGCCGCCCGCGGGTCCGGCACCCGCGCCGGTGCCCGGGTCGGCCGAGCGCAGCAGCACGTTGGAGGGCTTGACGTCGCGGTGGATGATCCCGCGGGTGTGCAGGACGGCGACCGCCTCGGCCGTCTCCCGGGCGAACCACAGGGCCTCCCCGATCGGCATCGGGTCGTCGGTGAGCCGGCCGGCCAGGGTGCCGCGGTCGGCGTACGTCATGACGAACCACGGCCGGCCGTCGTCGAGCTCGCCGATGTCGTGCACCCGGACGACGCGGTCGGAGTCGGCGCGGCGCAGCATCCGCGCCTCCTCGACGAAACGCTCGCGGACGTCGCCGCGGGTCGACCAGTTGTCGGCCAGGACCTTGACGGCGACCGGCCCGTCCAGCTGCTCGTCGTGGGCCAGCCAGACCGAGGCGAACGCGCCCACGCCGAGGAGGCGGACGGCGCGATACCGTCCGAACTGCTCGGGACCAGGCACCGGACCATGATGACGGACCGCCGCGTGACCCGACCCGGACGGTGTCGTCGATCGGCGCCGGCCGGACAGGCAGTGGCGGCCGGACAGGCAGTGGCGGCCGGACAGGCAGTGGCGGCCAGACAGGGGGCAGCGGTGCCGACGCCGCGGGAGACGACCGAGGAGCTCGCGCGCCGGGCTGCCGCCGGGGACGGCGCCGCCCTCGACGAGCTGCTCGTCGCGATCGGGCCCGAGGTCCTCCGCCGCTGCAACCGGCTGCTGCCCTACCGGCAGGACGCGGAGGAGGCGGCCCAGGACACCCTGCTCGCGGTCGCCCGCCACATCACGTCCTTCCAGGGCCGGTCACGCTTCACGACCTGGCTGTACGAGGTCACCGCGAACTGCGCCCGCGGGACGTACCGGAAGCTCAAGCGCCGCGCCGCCGAGCAGCTGTCGTTCGAGGACGCCCCCGACCGGCCCGACCCGGCCCGGACGTCGATGATCGCCGGGTCGCGGGTGGACCTGCTGGAGGCCCTGGAGCAGCTGGAGGAGCACCGGCGCGACCTGCTCGAGCCGGTGGTCCTCCGCGACGTCGCCGGCCTGGAGTACAGCGAGATCGCCGAGCGCCTCGGGATCCCGCTCGGCACCGTGAAGTCCCGGATCCACGACGCCCGGCAGCTGCTGCAGGGCTGGCTGGTGGTGCGTGGCTGACCGGGTCGGGCCGGGCGCGCCCGCGGTGGACCGGCGGGCCGCCGTCCGTCTCCTCGGAGCCGGGACCGCGGCCGCGCTGGTTCCGCTCGTCCCGCTGCTGGCGGCCTGCGGGCCGGTCCAGGTGACGGCCACCGGTGGGCCGGCCGGCCGGACCGCGTCACCGGCGGCCCCCCCGACCTCCTCGACCTCGCGGACGCCGCCGGCGAGCCCCTCGGTGGGTGCGTCCGGGAGCGGGTCGTCCACGCCGAGCCCGGCCGCGACCGCGTCCCCCAGCCCGACCGTCTCGACCGCGAGCGCCACCCCGACCGCCTCGGCGAGCCCGGCCCCGGTGCCGACCGTGCCGCCGCTGGTGTCGGACCTGACGTCCCTCGACGGCGCCTTCCTGCTCTTCCTGGCGCCCTCGCCCGCGGCCGGCTGGCGGAAGACCCTCGGCACCACCGTGGGCCAGGACATCCGGACCTTCTACGACGACGACGCCCAGTCCCTGCACATGATCGTGGAGGTCGTCGCCCCGCTCGGGATCTCCCCGCTCGCCCACGCGCGGCGCCTCGCGGCGGCCGAGCGGGCGCGGGAGCCGGGCTACGCGGAGCGGGTCATCGGGCCGGGACCGGCCGGGGGCGCCGTCTGGGCCTTCACCTACCCGTCCGCGAGCCGGGGCCAGCGGTACGGGATCGACTGGTTCCAGGTCTTCCCGGCCTTCGACGCCGCGGTCTACGTCGAGGGCCCCGAGGAAGCGGCGGACGTGGTCCGGGCGCTCTGGCGCGCGGTCGTCGACTCGGTGACGCTGCCCACGCCGTACCAGAGCCGCAGCGGGGCGCTCCAGCGGCAGCTGACCGGTGTGGCGACGGCCTCGGCGACCCCCGGATCCTCGACGCCCTGACCTCCGGGGCGACCGGCGGGCTTCCCCCGGGGCCGCCGCGGACCTACCGTGCCGGCATGTGCCGGAGCATCAGGACCCTGCGCCCGCCGTACACCGAGGACGCCTCCCCGGCGGACGCCGACGCGGCCGCCCTGCAGTACGTCCGCAAGATCGCCGGGATGCGCCAGCCGTCGGCGCGCAACCGGGCGGCCTTCGACGCGGCCGTGGCGGCGGTCTCGGCCGCCACCCAGGACCTGCCGCGTGACGTGACGGTCGCCCACACCCACCACCCGGCGGCCGTCCCGGCCTGAGCGCGCCCGGCGTCCCGGCCCGAGCGCGCCCGGCGTCCCGGCCCGAGCGCGCCCGGCGGTCACGGGATCACGGCGTGCAGGTGACCCCCCGGCACTCCTGTCCCGGCGCATTGCCCGACGCGCGGTCGCCGCCACCGTCGGTGACCCCGACCGCGTCGATGCCCCAGCCGCCGTTCGCACGGGCGGTGTCCCCGGTCACGGTCAGGTCCGCCGGTACCGGGGTGGGCGGGTCGAACGGGCCCGGATCGGGGTTCGGGACGACGGTGTCGAGGTGGATGTGGATGCCGTCCCCGGGGTCCCCGGCGGCCGGGTGGAGCCCGTTGCCGGTGACCTGGTTCGCGGCGAGGACCGACCCGGCGGCGACGGTGCCGGTCACCTCGATGCCCGTGCCGGCGTTCCCGACGACGGTGTTCCCGGTGACGGTCAGCACCGCCTGGTCCCCCCCGTACCCGAGGAGGTGGCCGAAGCCGCCGAGGACCAGGCCGAGGCCGTTGCCGGTGACGGTGGTGTCCTCGACGTCGAACGCCGCGGCGTCACCCTGGACCGCGGCCACGCCGTCACCGGTGAGGACGTCGTGGTGGAGGACCACGAGGGCGTTCTCGCCGATCCGGATGCCGGTGGCGTCGCCGGTGAAGGTGCTGTCGGTCACCTCGATGTGGTTGAGGTTGCCCGACTCGAGGCCCGCGTCGGTCATGCCCGCGACCACGGTGTCCTCCACCACCAGGTCGATGCCGAGGCTGTCGCCGTCCGCGGTGATGCCGTCCATCCCGTCGAGGAGCTCCAGCCCGGTCAGCCGGAGGTCGGGCGGGAAGTCCTCCGGCCCGTCGACGCCCTGACGGTCGACGGCGACGCCGAACCCGCGGATCGTCCCGTGCTCGATCGTCACGTCCCCGAGGCGGGACTCGATCCCGACCTCCGACGGCGACCCGACGATCGTGTGGCCGCCCAGGTCGAGAGTCAGCGCCGCCGAGAAGGGGTAGTCGACGGGCTCGTCGGTGCGCCCGCCCAGGACGAGCCCGGACCGGCCGCGGCAGTCCAGGTCGCGGGTCAGGGTGGTGTCGCCGTAGAGGGTCTGCCCGCACTGCAGCGGCGGGGCGTGGAACGTGACCACCACCGAGCCGTCCCCGCGGGGCGCCGGGCCGGTGACCACCCGGACGCCGGGCTGCAGGTCGCGGGCGTCGACGTAGGACGAGCCGCCGCCCCCGCCGCCGCCCCCGCCGCCGCCCCCGCCGGC
>CAXSIB010000326.1:0-4261 GCA_964237095.1 uncultured Actinomycetales bacterium | reverse complement strand
CGAGACCCGCGGAGACGGATGACGGGGCACGAAGACCCCGGGCCGCGGGCTACCTATGACCACGATAGCGAGAGGTGCCGATCAGCTCGTCGTCGCTCGGACCGGCGGTCCACGACGGTACGGGGCGGTGCCGCGACGGAGAGCACCGCTCCACCGGGCGGTGATCGTGCCGGCGTCCGCCCAGCCGCGGTACTCGAGGAGCCCGGGATCCACGGGCGGGATCAGTACTCGCCCACCCGGCCAGCGGGCATGGCCGATCTCCGCCGAGGCCGCCAGCCGGCCCGGCTCAGGACACCGCCGTCGTGCGGTGAGAGTGCCCGCTCCGGACCGGCCATCGGCCGGTGATCTGAGGGCCACCGAACGCTGACGCCGTCTCGGACCTTTCGGTGGCGGCAGGTGGAGGCAGGCCGTCTCCGGTCGGGGCGAGGCGGAGGAGATCGGGATGAGCAGCTGGCTGGAGGGGCGGAGGCGTCCGGCTTCGCTTGCTGCCGCGGTCCTCGTCCTGGTGTCGGGTGCAGTGACCCAGTCGGGCTGGGCGAGTGAGAACAGTGTCGTGTCCTCCCTGCCGACTCGCGCGGTCCACTTCCGGGGGGCTTCGATCCGGGTTCCGCGGTCCTGGGCGACGAACCGCACGCGATGCGGGACGGCCCTCCGGGACACGGTCATCACGATCCAGAGCTCCTTGTCGTGCTTCGTCCCCCTGGCTCGCGACGTGAGCTACGTGCAGGTGTCCCCGTACACCGGCGTCGGCTTCCTCCGGCCTGACAGCGTCTTCTTTCCCGACCAGCAGTACCTCGACAGCCGCCTGGTCGAGCGGTCACCGGTGATCCGCACTGACGACCACTACGGGCAGAAGATCTTCGTCCCGAGCCTGTCGGTGGGATTCAGTATCTACTGCGTCAGCAGGGCGGAGATCGACGCCATCTCGGCGTCACTGACGGTGGAGATGATCGAGGACTGATGGCGGTCCGGTGGCGCCTGAGCCCGCGGTGGTGTTTGCGGAGGCTGTTCGTCGCGATGCCGAGCAGCCACGGGAGGGCGGTGTCCGTCGTCAGGGCCACGTCACGGCGGCGCCAGCACTCGAGGAACACCGTGCTCGTGAGGTCCTGAGCCGCGGCCCAGTCAGCGGAGCGGCGAAAGCAGTAGGTGTGGACCTGCCGGGAGTACCGGTCGAACAGCAGCCCGAAGGCGTCGCCGTCGCCGCGCTGGACGGTGTCCGCGTCGTCGTCGGGCGCGCGGTCGTGGGTGTCGCCGTCGTCGCGGAGGACTGTCCGCCGAGGTGGACACCGCACGTGGCGGACTCCGGACGTGGATGCTCAGCTCATGCCGTTGCGCCGCTGGGCCGGGTCCGTCGACAGGCTGGCTGTCGCGGTGCAGGGCGACCTGCTGTGAGCAGGCGATGAGGTGGCTGGCGGTCTTTCCCGCGCTGTTCGTGCCGACGGTATGGCTGTTCATCCTGAGGCCGTGGCAGAAGCAGCCTCCGCTACCCACCATGGGCGTGGACGCCCGTCGGTACCGGTGCGCCATCACCCAGGAGTTCGGATGGAACGCCAGCTGGCCGCTGGCCACGGTCACCTACGACCGACGTTGGTTCGTGGTCGGCCTGCGCTTCGCTCAGTGGAGCGTGGACCGGAGCGCCGGCGGCTCCATCGTCTACGGCCACTACCTGTGGAACCGCAGGATGGTGCGCGGGGTCGCCGCCGACGGAGCACGGACGCCGTGGGTGATCCGGCCGGGCCACCGCCAGTCCACCGTCGATGATCTCTTGTCCCTGGGGTGGACCGTCGATGACCGGGTGCATCCCATCCAGGCGACCGGACCGCCGTCGGTGTGGTGGCAGTGATGAGGGTGCCGAGTCCTGGCAAGCGGTGACGAGGAGCTGTGGAGTGTCGACGGCCCGCCCGACTGACCGTGGGCTTCCCCCGGCCGGTTCCCGCGCCGGTCGGAGGTCGATGGCTCGTGGGCGCCGCCGCCGATGCAGTCACGTCGTCGCTCCGATGTTGGGTGGCGAGCCTGAACGGGCAGATCGTGCGGCCTCCCGCCGAGGGCGTGGTCGGCCAGTTCGGCGCCGCACTGCTGTACCGGGCGTCATCGAAGGACAAGGTCCCCAGCTGGGACAAGGTCCCGGTCCGCTTCACCGCTCAGGTCGACCCGCTCGACGGCCCCCGGTGCCGCCTGTCGGTTGTCGCGGTCGCCAATCCCGGCCCGATGATGCCGGCCTGGTTCCTCCGCTACCCGAGCGACCACTACCAGCGCCGCCCCGAGGAGCTCCTCGCCAGGATGGTCACCCATGTGTGCACGCAGTTCGCTGTCCATCCCGGAGCGGACCGTTGAACGATGCCTCTGCCCGACGGTGGCGCATGCACGTCGCTCGAGCCGGCCATCCGAGTCGGACGCCCCTCAGTCGGCGACCGTCAGAGGGGTGAACGGACGGGTGGGGCAGGCAGGTGTCGTTGGCCGTGGGAGGCACCGGCCCAGCGGTTCACAGGCTGGTCGTCCTCGACTGAATCGCCTATCGAATCGCCTAGCGGTCCGATCGCATCCATGGTGCCGCCATGTCTGCGTCGCCGTCACCCGCACCGCGCGCTGAGCGCCGGTCGGCTCCGGCCGGGAGGTCGGCTGCCCGTGCGGCCACGACGGGCCAGGCCAGCAGCCGGTCGGCGGTCGCCGGGAACCCGCGCGGGTCGTCGAGATCGTCGAGAGGGACCCAGGCGCAGGGGACCGCACAGCCCGGAACCGACCGACGAGCGGCGGCTCGCCGTGGTGCCACTCAGCCGGTCGTGACCGTGGGGGTGGAGCACGTGAGCATCTCCGTGCCGGCCGATGTGCTCGCCGCCGTCCGCGGACAGGTCGGGCCGCGCGGCCTGTCGGCTTTCCTGACCCGGGCTGCCGAACGGGAGCTACGCCGAGTGGGACTGTCGGCCTGGCTCGACGAGACGGACGTCCAGTACGGGTCTGTCCCGCCCGAGGTGGCTGCGGAGGCGGACCAGGTCTGGTCGCAGAGCTCGCGGTGAACCCGCCCCGGCGCACCCGCGCACGGCCGGGTCCGGGCGGCGTCCCGAAGCGGCTGACCCTGCCACGCACGCTGCTCCTGGACGCAGATGGCCTCAGCAAGGCGGCCACCGGCGATTCCCTGGCCCGCGGGCTCCTTCGAAAGGCAGTTGCCGAGGATGCGGACGTCGTCGTGTCAGCAGTGACCCTGACCGAGACCCTCCGCGGCACGCCGCGCGACGTCGCCGTCCGCCGGCTCCTGAAGGACATCGAGGTGCGCGACGTGACCGCCGAGGTGGCGACAGCAGCCGGCCTGCTGCTCGGCTCGACCGGCGGCGCGAACACCGTGGACGCGATCGTGGCCGCGACGGCGGCCGGCTGCGCGGTACCGGTGCTCGTCCTGACCAGTGACCCGGGAGATCTCGGTGTGCTCGTCGACGCCATGCCCGCGGTCAGCGTCGTCTCCGTCTGAACCCGCCGCGGCTCGGCTCGTCCCGCTGTTCGTCGAAGCACCCGGGTGTCATCGGACGGGTGGTCGCGGACATCGGAGGGGTGTGACCGTCGAGGAGACCCGGACCGCACCGCCGGCGAGCTCGGTGACGCCGGGAGCCGGTGTCGAGGCGGCGTTCGGGCTGCTCTTCCGGGCGGAGTCCGCGCGGGTGCTGGCCTACGCCCGGACCCGGGTCGGCGCCGACGCCGCCGAGGACGTGGTCGCCGAGACGTTCGCGGTGGCGTGGCGGCGGTGGGACCGGGTCCCGGACGAGCCCCGGGCGTGGCTGCTCGCGGTCGCGCGGCGGGTGAGCGCCAACCACCACCGCACCGGCCGCCGGCGTCCCGAGGTCAGCCTCGACGCGGTCACCGCGGCCGGCGCCGACACGCTGGTCGCCGCCGCCTCCGAAGCGGTGGATCACGCGTGTGTCCAGGAGGGCGTGGCCCGCCGCGTCGACCTGTTCCGGGCGATGGACCGGCTGCGCCCCGCTGACCGCGACGTCCTGCTCCTCGCGACCTGGTTCGACCTCGACCCCGCCGGGCTCGCCGGGGCCCTCGGCTGCACCGCCCGGCCGCGACCGTCCGCCTGCACCGCGCCCGCCGACGGCTGCGCGCCCTCATCGACCCGGAGGACCCCCGATGACCCGTCCCACAGCACACCCCGACCTGCTCGGGGAACTCGCCGCCGCACGACCCGCCGACGACCCCGACTGGGCCACATCCCCGGGGGGCCGAGCCGGCGCAGCGGGCTGCTCGGGTCGGGGTGCTCAGCAGTGCCGCG
>CAXSIB010000325.1:0-4267 GCA_964237095.1 uncultured Actinomycetales bacterium | reverse complement strand
GGCATAGGGGCGAACCGGACTGGCTGGCTGATGCCGCCGTCGACGGGCTCGGGCTGCTGTGGTCCGCCGGCTGGCTCGTCACCGGGCCGGAGCCCGACCGCCGATTGTTGGTCACCGGCCACGACCCTGTGACCCTCGCGGAACGGTTACGGGTCGACCTGGGGGTGGGTGCCGTCCTCGACGCGGTGATCGTCGATACCGAGCTGTGGCTGTCGATCCAGCGGGGCCGCTCGGTCGACCCCGCGCATCCGGTCGAGGTGGTCGCCGTCACCGCCACCGGCGGGATGCGGGTCGTGCTCGGCGCCGACACCGTCGACATCACCGACCGCTGCCGGCCCCTGGTCGCGCAGGACGAGGACACCCGCACCGGGTATCCCCTCCGGCAACGCGACCAGCTCGGGGACCTGCAGGCGTACCGGGGTCACGCGGAAGGGTTCAGGACTCCGCTGGCCGAGGGCATGGTCGACGGCGCCGTCACCGTCCACGGCACCTGGCCCGACACCGTGCTGGAGTTCAGATGCGGACATCCCAGCCGACCCGGGGTGCTGCTGCGCCGGCGAATCCCGCTGTTCGACGAGTTCGGACGACCCACCGAGCCCCCCTACCCCGCGGACCACCTGATGGAGGACCTCGAGACCGGCCGGCTGCCCCCCGCCGGCGGCGCCCGCGACGGGATCCTCGACATCTGAGCTCAGGCCGTCGGGGAACGACGATCGATGAGCCGCTGCCGTCGACGGCGACGGCGAGTCCTGGTGCAGGACCTGGGGTGGCGGTACCGTCCCGAGATGCGCTGGACGAGCAGGCTGGCAGGGGTGGGGATCGCCGGGGTCATGGCCCTGGCGGGGATCCCGGGCGCGGCGGCCTCGCCGGCCGAGCGAGACCGACCGACCTACACCGCCGCCTCCAGCGTGCTCCAGCTCAAGGACGGACCGGCGTACCTGTGCCTCGGATTCATCCTCACCTCACTGCCGCCGGCCGGGTGCGGTGGCGTGATCCTCCGCGGGGTCGACGCCCGGACCCTGCCCACTGCGCACATCTACGACAACGGCACGGTGGACACCGGGCCGCTCCGGGTCGTCGGGACGTGGGACGGTCGCGAGCTCACCCCGACCCGGCCGATCGTCGAGGCCGTCCCGGGGAAGCCGAAGCCGTTCGTCCCGCTGCGGGCCGCGTGCGCCCGTCCGGGCGGCACGACTGCACCCGACCCGAACGGCGAGGAGCGGGCGGAGACGGCGGCCGACGCCGCTCCTGACGCCAGCTATCTCTACGTCAGCGGCCACCACGGCCGCGTCCTCAACGCGGCGTTCACCGGGGACCTCGCCCGCCACCGCGCGGCGCTCCGGAAGCTGTACTCCGGGCCCATCTGTGTGGTCCGGGGCCACCGCACGGCACGGTCTCTCACCGCCCTGTCGAACCGGATCGACCGTGATTCGACGCTCCTCGCGCGTCACGGGATCGTCCTGTTCGAGTGGGGACCCGACCTCGACCGGATGTCCATGGACGTCGCCCTCGCCGATCCCGCCATCCGCCGGTACATCCACCACCGGTACGGCTCGTTCGTCGAGGTCCACGGACGGCTGCGCCAGCTCAGCTGAGCCGGGCCGCTCCGGTGACGGCCTGCGCCGCCCATCGACAGCCGGCGGCGGCGATCAGGACTCGGGCCGGGTGATCGCCGCACACCGCGTTCGTCCCCGGTTGGTCAGCCAGTCTCCACAGCGGGAAACTCCAGTTGTACCAGTGGATGAGCGATCCGCCGGGCGCGAGCGCCCTGATCGGGTCACCACAGCTGGTACTGGCGATCTGCCCGATCGAGGCGGTGGCGGTGGAGCACGGGTCGTGGGTGGGTTGCGCGGTCAGGGAGACGATGGGCCAGGTCATCGTGGACACGTCGTCCCAGATCGACGGCGCGAGCGGCCAGGTGTAGCCGAAGGTCAGCTCGCCACCGGTGAGAGTGCGGTCGAGGCCGGCCCGTCAGGACCGGCTCTGCAACCACTTCTGGCGGCGCCCGACCTCGACCGCGGTCGGCGGGATTCCGGCGGCGGTCTCGGCCACGCACTCCTCCTCGGCGGGCAGCTCACGGACTCCCGCGGTGTCGGGCCGAGTGGTACCGGTCGCCGCGGCGCGTGGCCATTCGCCAGCTCGGACGGTCTGGATGGGAAGCCGGTTCCACTGAGGAGACGGTGGGCAGCTGCCACTGGCTCTTGGACGGCCCGGTCGTCGGGCCTCCAGATCAACCGATCACAGGACAGCCGGGAGGGGGTGCCACCGCAGGCCGGGATCACCACACTGGCGCCATGACCGCGACCGCTGCCATCTCGAGGATCCCGGGTGGTCGGGATGCTCGGTGACGGGCCGCTGCGGACGCGACGGGTGCAGCAGGCCGTCGTCGACGTGGTCAACGCCACCCTCCCCGCGGACCGGCAGCTGGAGGTCCGGGGCGCGAGATGGTCCTGGCAGGTCGTCCCGGCCGACGCTCCGGCCGCCGACCCGGCCGCCGAGGAGCGCCGTGCGGTGTGGGCCCGTGACCGCCGGGCCTGGGCCGCGACGGGGAAGGTCGGCCCCGAGCCGGTCCTGAGCCGGGAGGACGCGGGCGGCCACCGGGTGGAGTTCGGCTTCGGGGTCGCGCTGCCGCTGGTCCCCGACCGGGTCCGGGTGCAGCTGGCCGCGGTCGAGGCCCTGCAGGCGGTGCAACGGGTCCTGTCGGGCCGGTGGTTCCGTGACGACGACGCCCCGATCACCTGGCCCGAGGCGGGTGCCGTCGCCCGGGCCCGGGTCCGGGAGGACACGGTGGCCGTCTGGTGTCGCAGCATCAGCAGCGACCGCCGCTGGGACTTCGGCCCGATCTCTCTGGAGCCGTTGCTGGAACCGGTGTCCCCCGTCGAACGCGACCCGCCCGCGCCGGCCCACCACGAGGCCGCGCCGGAGGCCGTCCACCGGCCGCGGCATCTGCGCGTTCCGGACCCCGGACCTCCCGAGGCCCCGCCGAGAACACGCCCCGGGTCACCCGGGGCCGCCGAGGACCCAGGGAACGCCGCGTCGTCGACGCCGGATCCCGAGCGTGAGCTGACGGTGGACGAGAAAGGCACCTGGGCCGACGTCGTGAGCGACCTGCGGCTCCACCCGATCGAGGAGTGGAAGGACTTCAGCCGGTCGCAGGTGCAGCAGGCGGTCCGCGTCCGGTGCGCTGCGGCCGGTGTGGGCCATCTCCCGACCCACCTCGTGTGGGCCGGAGCCGATGCGGCCCTGCGCGGGCTGTACGGCGCCGCCGCCGAGGAGCACGTCGGGCCCGACCTCGACCAGCGGGCGTGGACGGCGGCCGTCAACGACGCGGTCGAGGTGGTCCGCCGGACCCGACGAGGGAAGACCCCCGACCAGCTGACCGCTGAGCTCGACGCGGAGCTGCGCCGGGCCGGGCAGCCGCCGCTGTTCCCGTCGGTGCTCGAGATGGTGCTCGCCCAGCTCGCCACCCCGACCCTGCCCGGCCGCCGGCTCGACGACCTCGCGATGGGCACCGGGATCGCCGTCCACTACGCCTTCCGCGGACTCGCCTTCATCCAGAGACTGCGCAGCGAATCCGACGAGGACTGACACCCGGACCACCTCCCGGCCCAGCGGCGCAGCGGCGCAGCGCAGACTCCGGTCCAGGCGATCACCGCCTCAGCCGTCGCCACGTCGGCCGGTGGACGGGCGCTGTCGACCACGTGGCCTCACGACCCGGGTCCCTGACCGCCCGCTACCGGACAGCGGATCACCGGTGCGTCGAACGATCTCTTGCCGACTGTTGCCACCCGCGGTGTCGCGCTCTCCGGAATCGTCGGTGCCGGCGGCGATCCGGGCGCACGAACTCCGTGGTCACCCGCGGATCGTCTCAGGTGTCCGCGGCCCTCAGCCGGTGCTGGAGGAGGTACCTGTCGCGGAGGTCCCGCGGTCGACGGCGAGGTCGGCCGTGAGCTGGTCGTGCAAGCGGCGGATCTCATCGCGCAGCTCGCCGATGTCACGCGAGGTGGCGGCCCGCCCTTCGGCTTCGACACCGCGGATCCGATCGAGGAGAAACGACGCGATCGCCGCGGTCACGATCCCGAGCAGGGCGATACCGGTGAACATCAGACCCACGCCGATCATCCGGCCGGTCCCGGTGACCGGGTAGACGTCGCCGTAGCCGACCGTGCTGATGGTGCTGATCGCCCACCAGAGGGCGTCACCGAACCCCCCCACCCCCCCCCCCCCCCCCCCCCCCCCCCCCCCCCCCCCCCCCACACCCGCGCAC
>CAXSIB010000324.1:0-4268 GCA_964237095.1 uncultured Actinomycetales bacterium | reverse complement strand
GCCGCTGGTGCCCCCCCGGCGGGCGGGTCGTCCGCGGTCGGCAGGGTGGCCGCATGAGCAGCACCGGCACGTCCGCGCCGCCCGTCGCCCCGACACCGCGCACCAACGCCGCGGCGCGGCGGTCGGCGGCCGCCGGCCGGTCGCGGTCGGGGGGTCAGCTGATCGGGACGTGGGGACTGCTCGTCCTCACCGCGCTCGTGATCATCGTGTTCTCGCTGCTGAAGCCGGACACCTTCCCGACGCTGTTCAACCTGCGCTCGATCCTGGCCAACCAGTCCATCCCGGCGGTGCTCGCCCTCGGCGCGACCGTCCCGATCGTCACCGGCCGCTTCGACCTGTCCATCGGCTACGGAATCGGTCTCTCGCACGTGCTGGCGATGTGGCTGATCGTCGACCACGGGGTCGCGTGGCCGCTGGCGTGCCTGCTGGTGATCGTGGCCGGGCTGGTGGTCGGCGTCGTCAACGGCCTGCTCGTGGAGCTGGCCCAGATCGACTCGTTCATCGCGACCCTCGGCACCGGCAGCGTGCTCTACGCGATCACTTACCACGTCACCGGCGGCGCCCGGATCGTCGCGGTGACCCCGCTGCCGGCCGGGTTCACCAACATCGTGAACTCCCAGGCGCTGGGGGTCCCGATCACCTTCTGGTACGTCGTGGTCCTCGGGTTCCTGCTGTGGCTGGTGCTCGAGCACCTGCCCGCCGGCCGGTACCTCTACGTCGTCGGGGCCAACCCGCGGGCCGCGCAGCTGGTGGGGATCCCGCGGACCCGGGTCGTCGTCGGCGCGTTCGCGGCGTCCGGGCTGATCACCGGCTTCGCCGGGGTGCTGCTCGCGAGCCAGCAGCAGATCGGGGATCCCAGCGCCGGCAGCACCTACCTGCTCCCCGCGTTCGTCGGCGCCCTGCTCGGGTCGACGGCGATCAAGCCGGGCCGGGCCAACGCGGTCGGCACGCTGGTCGCCGTGACGATCCTGGCGGTCGGGCTGTCCGGGATCCTGCAGTTCGCCAGCGGGGCCTCGGGGTGGGCGATCCCGCTGTTCAACGGGCTGACCCTCCTCGCCGCCGTCGGGCTCGCGGGCTTCGCCGCGCGCCGCCGGCTCCGGGCGGGCACCGTGGTCGGCGCCGCCGGCCGCCCACCCGGCTCCACCAGCCCACCCGGCTCCACCAGCCCACCCGGCTCCACCAGCCCGCCCGGCTCCACCAGCCCGCCCGGCCCGACGGGCCCGACCACGACCGGCGGGCCCACCACCGCCACCACCCCGCTCTCCGAGGAGTCCTGATGTCCCGCGCAGTCCTGTCCCGACCGGCGGCCGTCGCGCTCGGCGCCATGGCCCTGCTCGTGCCCGCCGCCTGCTCGACCGGCTCGAACGGCGTCACCAGCCCGGGCGTCACCCAGGCCCCCGGCGCCACGCCGGCCGTCACCTCCGGCGGCGGTGCGACCACCGGGGCGAGTGCCGCGTCCGGCTGCCCGGCGGTCGTGGCCGCGGACACGAAGGCGGTGCAGGCGGCGTTGGACACCAGGCCCAGCTGGACCGGCCCGACCACCGGGCCGAAGGCGGCGACCGGCAAGACGATCGTGTACGTCGCCCAGACCCTGACCAACCCCGGCGTCGCCGCCAACGCCAAGGGCGTGGAGGAGGCCGGCAAGGCGATCGGCTGGACGGTCAAGGTCGTCGACGGGCAGGGCTCGCCGGCGGGCACCCAGGCCGCGTTCAGCCAGGCGATCGCGCTCAAGCCGGCCGGGATCGTCATCGGGGGCTTCGACCCGAACTCGACCTCGGCGCAGGTGGCGCAGGCCACCTCGGCCGGCATCCCGCTCATCGGCTGGCACGCCGTCGGGAACCCGGGTCCGAGCACGAGCCCGAAGCTGTTCACCAACGTCACCTCGAGCGTCGCCGACGTCTCGAAGATCAGCGCGCAGTACATCATCGCGAAGTCCGCCGGCCGGGCCGGTGTGGTCGTCTTCACCGACAAGTCCATCCCGTTCGCATCGGGCAAGTCGACGATGCTCGTGCAGGACCTCCGGACGTGCTCCACGGTCAAGGTCCTGACCACGGAGAACATCCCGCTGAACGACGCCGCCGCCCGCACGCCGGCGGCGGTGTCCGGCCTGGTCTCGACCTACCACGCGGCCTGGACGTGGTCGGTGGCGATCAACGACCTGTACTTCGACTCCTCCGCGCCGTCGCTGCGCCAGGCCGGGCTGAAGGGGGACGGCGCGCCGTTCAACGTCGGCGCCGGGGACGGTTCGCCGGCGGCGTTCCAGCGGATCGCGGCGAAGTCCTACCAGGCCGCGACCATCCCCGAGCCGCTCAACGAGCAGGGCTGGCAGATCGTCGACGAGTTCAACCGGGCGTTCGCGGGGAAGCCGGCCAGCGGGTTCGTCGCCGCGGCCCACATCACCGACGCCTCCAACGTGGGCACGCAGACCTCCTACGACCCGGCCAACGGCTACCGCGACCACTACCGCGCGATCTGGGGCATCGGCGGCTGACCCGGGGAGCGCGCCGGGCGGCGGCCCGGGAGAGTGGGGCCACGCCGGGCGCACCGACCCGGCCGCGCCACCCGCCACCACCGGAACGTCGTCGCCATCGAAACGGAGCCTCGTGAAGCTGCCCTCGCTGTCGGACCTGCTCGTCGGGCTGGAGAACGCCAGCGCCCTCGACAAGGTCACGACCCCGGTCCGCACGGCGGTCCAGAAGCTGGTCGGGCACGGGAAGGTCGCGGACGCCCTGCACGGGGTCCCGCTCGGCCATCCGCTGCACCCGCTGCTGGCCGAGACCGCGCTGGGCGCGTTCGTGTCCGCCGGGGTGCTCGACGCGCTGCCCGGGCCGCGGGTCTCCTCGCGCATCCTCATCGCCACCGGGCTGGTCATGGTCACCCCCGCCGTGGTCACCGGGTACACCGACTGGGCCGAGGGCCACGAGCAGCAGCTGCGGGTCGGGATCGTCCACTCGTGGCTCAACGCGCTCGGCGCGGTCATCTACGCGGGCTCACTCGTGGCGACCGGCCGGCGGGGGCGGGTGCTGTCCTTCGCGGGCCTCGGCACCCTCACCGCGAGCGGGTTCCTCGGCGCGCACATGTCCTACCGGCAGGCGCTCGGGGCCAACCACACCGAGGACGTGCCGCACCTGGTCGAGCCGGGCTGGCACGACATCGGCCCGGTCGAGGAGCTGCCGCTGGACGGTGAGGCCCAGCGCCGGCTGCTGGACACCGCGGACACCGTGCCCCTGCTGGTGACCCGCTCCGGCGGGGTCGTCCGCGTGCTCGCCGACCGCTGCTCGCACCTGTCGGCGCCGCTGCACGAGGGGGAGATCGCCGACGGCTGCGTCACCTGTCCCTGGCACGGCAGCGTGTTCCGTCTCTCCGACGGCACGGTCGTCCACGGCCCGGCCACGTCGCCGCAGCCGTCGTTCCTGACCCGCGAGGTGGCCGGGCGCTTCGAGGTGTCGCTGCCGAACGCCGGCTGAGCCGGCCGGCCCGACCGGCCGATCGGTTGATCGGTCGGCCCGACGGTCCGGGATCCCCGGACTGTCCCGAATCGACGGTCGACCGGGTTGCGGCGGCCTCAGGACCCCGCATCGGCCCGTCGGGTGTCGGTCGCGGACAGGGTCAGTCGCGGGCCTGCGCGGTGGCCCGGTCGTTGGCCTGCCCGATCGCCTGGACGAGCTCGTCCTTGGTCATCCGCGACCGGCCCCGCGCGTCGAGGCGGCCGGCGACCTCCTGCAGGTGGGCCTTCGAGGCGTTGGCGTCGACCCCGCCCGCGGTCGGGCGCGGGTGGTCGCGCTTGCCCGCGCCGGTGGGCCGGGCCGCCTGGTCGTCGGACGGACCCCTGCCCTCCTTGGGCTCCCAGTGGTCGCCGACCTTCTCGAAGGAGTGCTTCAGCGCGCCGTAGGCCACCCGGTGCGACGCGCGCTCGTCACCGCCGTAGGTCTGCTCCGCCGAGGCCAGGGTCTCCGCGAAGGTGTCCTGCGCCTTCTCCGGGGACCGCGCCAGGGTCGAGGGGAGCTGTGCGCGCTGCCGCTTCGAGATCGCCACGACACCAGCGTGAACCGTGGTCCGGGACGCCGCAAGACCGGTCGCCACGTCTCCCGCACGGGAACGGTGACGGCCCCCTACCGTGAGCAGTCGGCCGCCCGGCCGCCCTGGACCACCGGCCCGACCGCCGGCCCACGGCCGGCCCGACCGGTGGCGCCCGTCGACGAGAGGTCCTCCGTGAGCACCGAGCTGACCCGCCGGGACGCCCTGGCCGTCGGGGCCGGCGCGCCCCT
>CAXSIB010000323.1:0-4273 GCA_964237095.1 uncultured Actinomycetales bacterium | reverse complement strand
CCGGGGGTCTCACCCGCCTCCGCCCGCCGGCTCCGCGGCCACACCCAGGTGGTCGTCGCGATGGGCACGGGCATGGGCAGCGACCGGGTCGTCGTGACCGACTGGACGCGGACGGCCCGCGACTGGACCCGCCTGGGCGGCTGGTCGGGGTTCGTGGGCCGCCGCGGCTGGACGCTCCACCACCACGCGGGGGACCTCCACACCCCGGTCGGGGTGTGGTCGCTGACCAATGCCGGCGGCTGGTCGGCGGACCCGGGCACCCGGCTGCCGTACCAGCACGACCCCGGCTACTACGGCCTGGTCGAGAACGGCGTGCGGACGTTCGCCTACGTCATCGGGATCAACTACGACCACGTCGTGGGGACACCGCCGTCGGACCGCCGGCGCCCGCTCGGGCAGGCGGCCGGCGGCGACATCTGGCTCCACGTCGCCCACCACTCCGGGACCCACGGCTGCGTGTCGATCCCGCGCGCGGGGCTGCGGGCGACCCTGCGCTGGCTGCGGCCCGGTGACGCCCCGGTGATCCTCATGGGCCCGCGCTCGGTCATCGGCACCTGAACACCGGCCCCCTCGGACCAGGTCGCCGCCGTAGGCTCGCTCCCGTGCGCGCAGGTGTCCGGGTGATCGTCGCGGGCACCGTCCCCCTCCGATCCGCCGCCCGCTCCCGACCTGACGCGGCCGGGCCGGTGGCCCGGTGAGCGCCCCGACCCCGACGGGCCGGTCCCGGCGCCGCGCCCCCCGGCGGCCGGCGAACCCCGACATCCCGGTCACCCTGGGCACGTCCTCGGTGTGGCCCGACGACATCGCCGACGCGTTCGAGTTCGCCGAGGAGGCGGGCTACGACGGCGTCGAGCTGATGATCACTCCCGAGGCCTCGACCCGCGACGAGGCCGCGATCCGCGCGCTGTCCCGCCGCTTCCACCAGCCGGTGCTGTCACTGCACGCCCCGACCCTGCTGGCCAGCCAGACCGTCTTCGGCCTCGACCCGTGGGGGAAGCTCGACCGCAGCGCGGAGCTCGCCGTCGCCCTCGGTGCGCCCGTGGTCGTCGTGCACCCGCCGTTCCGGTGGCAGAAGGAGTACGCCGCCGGGTTCGCCGACGGCATCACCGAGCTGGAGAAGCGCCACGGGGTGACCTTCGCGGTCGAGAACATGTACCCCTGGAAGGTGGCGGGCCGGGTCGTCGAGGGCTACGTCCCGAGCTGGGACCCGACCGACAGCCCGTACCGCAACCTCGTCCTGGACGTCTCCCACGCGGCCGCGTCCGGGTCGGACGCCCTGGAGATGGCCAAGGGCTTCGGGGACCGGCTGCTCCACGTCCACCTGACCGACGGCTCCGGTGCCCCCGGCCGCGACGAGCACCTGGTGCCCGGGCGGGGGACCCAGCCGGCCGCGGAGCTGCTGACCTGGGTCGCCGGCTCCGGGTTCGGCGGCGTCGTCTGCGTGGAGGTGGCGACCCGCCGGGAGCGGACCCACGACCGCCGCCACGCCGCACTGCGGGAGTCCCTCGCCTTCGCCCGCCGCCACCTCGCCGCCGGGCGCCCCGGTTTCGAGGTCGACGGCGACGGCGAGGCCACCGCCGTCGGACCCGGCTGACGCCGGCCGCCGACCACCCGACCAGCCGGCCCCGCGGGAGCCGGGCGGCCGTCAGCCGAACAGCTGGGTGCCCCAGTCCTCGCCGGCCGCGAGCCCGCGCGGGCAGGCGAACAGCGCGGACGCGACGTGCTGGATGTACTCGTTCAGGGCGTCGGACTGGCCGAGGACCGTCTGCAGGCGCACGAACTGGGCCGGGTCCTTCATGTAGGCCAGGAAGAACAGGCCGCTGTCGAGCAGCAGGGTCTGGGGGTCGACGCCGTCGGTGTAGGAGTAGCCGCGCCGCAGGATCCGCAGGCCGCCGTTGTTCTCGTGCGCCACCAGCCGGATGTGCGCGTCGGCGGGGATCGCGAGCGTGCCGTCGGCGGCGAGGCGGCGGAAGTCCGGGGTGTCGGACTCGTTCGTCCCCGTGAGCGGGGCGCCGGTGGCCTTCGCGCGCCCGAAGGTGTCCTGCTGGTCGGCCAGGGCGTCGCGGTCCCAGCGCTCGAGATACATCCGGATCTTGCGGGCGACGAGGTAGCTGCCGCCGGACATCCAGTCCTGCCTGGACTCCGACCCCGCCCACACGAACTCGTCGAACAGGGCGGGGGCGTCACTCGTGATGTTGCGGGTGCCGTCCTTGAAGCCCATCAGGTTACGCGGGGTGACCTGCGCCGATCCGGTGGAGGACGTCCGCCCGAAGCCGATCTGCAGCCAGCGGGTGCTGACGACGCCGGAACCGAGCCGGGCCAGGTTGCGGACCGCGTGGAACGCGACCTGCGGATCCTCCGCGCAGGCCTGGATGGCGATGTCGCCGTTGCTGGTCCCCGCGTCGAGGCTCTCCGGCGGCAGGGCCGGCAGCACGCTCAGCTCCGCGGGCCGGCGCGCGGCCAGACCCACCTTGGCGAACAGCGACGGCCCGTACCCGATGGTGATCGTCAGTCGGCCGGCCGGCTCACCGAGGGCCTCCCCGGTGTCCGAGGGGGCGGTGTAGGTGCCGCCGGCGGGGCCGGGGACGGCCTGCCCGCGGGTCATCGCCTCGGCCGCGGCGGTCCACGTCGCGAGCATCGCCTTCAGCTCCGCCGGGTCCTTCGTCGTGACGTCGAACGCGCCGAACACCATGCGGTCCTGGGCGTCGGTGGCGATCCCCGCCTGGTGCGTGCCGCGGAAGGGCACCTGCTGCTCGCCCGCGTCGGCGCCGCCGAAGACGGTCGTCAGTGCCTGCGCGTGATCGGCGGCGGCCAGCCCGCCGCCCGCGACGACGGCCCCGACCGCGCCGGCCAGCCCGAGTCGGCCGAACAGCCCGCGCCGGCTCAGCCCGCGCCGGCGGTCCCCGCTCTCCGCGCCGGCACCGGCAGCGGCGCCGGCGGTCGCCGCGTCCGCGTCCCGGGACGTCGCGTCGGGGACGTCGACCGGGGCGCGGTCGTGGGGGAAGGGACAGGTCAAGCGAGCTCGCCGGACATCTTCGACAGGGCGTTGACGTAGGGGTCGACGACCTGGGACAGGGCCTGGCGCTCCTTCTGGGTCACGGTGGAGTAGTCCACGTAGCCCGAGTCCGCGTAGCCCGGCTCGGCCGCGTGGGTGGCGAGCAGGGTGCTGACCGCCGCCTCCCGCTGGGAGATCATCGCGACCAGCGCCGGGTCCTTCTCCGCCAGCAGGGGCTTGAGGACCGTGAACGCCTCCTGCGCCCCCTCGAGGTTCGCCTTGAAGTCGGACAGGTCGGTGTGGGAGTAGCGGTCCTCCTCGCCGGTGATCTTCGAGGTCTCGACCTCGTTGAGCAGCTCGGTGGCGCCGTTGGCGATCTGCGCGGGCTGCAGCTGCACCGTCTTCACCAGCGTGGCCAGGTGGGCGATGTCCGCCTGCAGCTCGGCCGCGACCGGCGCCATGCCGGCGGTGGAGTCCTTCACCCACAGGGACTGCTCGATGCGGTGGAAGCCGGTGAAGTCGGCCGGGGTGGCCGCGTCGTCGATCCGGCCGTCGACCTCGGGGTCGATCGTCCCGAAGGACTCCGCGACGGGCTCGATGCGCTCGTAGGACGAGCGCGCACTCGCGAACAGGCTCTTGGCCCTGGCGACGTCACCGGCGCGGACCGCCGCGGTGAAGGCCGCCGTGGCCTTCACGAGCACCGCGGCGTTCGTCTGCACGTACGTCGTGTACGCCTTGACCGCGGCCACCTGCTGCGGATCGCTCTTCCACGTCTGGCCGGACGTCCCGGTCACCGTCACGGCGGTCCGCTCCTTCGTGGCGCCGGGGCAGTAGACCGCGTACTCGTGGTCCCCGCCCTCGACGCTCAGCGCGAAGGTGCCCGACAGCCCGGGCGTGAGGCTCTCCTGCTCGCCCAGGGTGAAGCCGCCGTCCTGGAACTCCGCCTCGCTGACCTTCGACGCGTCGGCGTTCTTCACCGTGAACTGGACGGCGCCGGCGCTGATCTTCGTGGGCGAGACGGTGCAGCCGCCGTCGGTCATCGTGATGCTGACCAGCTGGGCTTCGGCGCCGGTGGACGAGGACGGGTCCGCCGCCTTCGTGGACTGCGTGAGGCTGCCGCAGCTCGCGAGCAGCGCGGCGCCGGCGACCGCGGCGAGCGCGCGGCCCCCACGGGCACGCGGGGAAGTCGACACAGGAGTCCTCCGGGACGTCATCGGGTGGTGGTGCTGGGGGTGTTCGGAGCGAGGGGGACGGGCTCGGGGCCGGTCGGGCGGGCGG
>CAXSIB010000322.1:0-4277 GCA_964237095.1 uncultured Actinomycetales bacterium | reverse complement strand
GTCAAGGGCGGCAGCGACCACCGCGCCGTCGGCTCGGACTGGTACCTCGACAGCGGTCCGCAGCCCCCGGAGGTCTCGGTCAAGCTCCTCCTCGCCGGCGCCGGCCTGATGCGGTCGCCGGGCGTCGGCTTCCGCTGGGCCGCCGACGTGCCGGCCGGGTCGCCCGCCCCGCCGACGCGGGACGACCGGTGAGCGCGCCCGCCCCGCCGGGGTCGCCGGCCCCCCTGGCCGGGCTGCGGGTCCTCGACGTGTCGACCCTGTTCGCGGGCCCGCTCACGGCGACGTTCCTCGGGGACTTCGGCGCGGACGTCGTCAAGGTCGAACACCCCCGCCGCCCGGACGCGGCGCGCGGCCACGGGCCGTCCCGCGACGGTGTCGGCCTGTGGTGGAAGACCCTCGGGCGCAACAAGCGCACCATCACCCTGGACCTGTCCGACCCGGCGGGGGCCGCGGCCCTGGTCCGTCTCGCCCGCGGTGCCGACGTGCTCGTGGAGAACTTCCGGCCGGGGACCCTCGACCGGTGGGGGCTCACCTGGGCCCGCCTCCACGAGGCGAACCCCCGGCTGGTGGTGGTGCGCCTCACCGCGTTCGGGCAGGACGGGCCCTACTCCCACCGGCCCGGCTTCGGCTCGCTCGCGGAGGCGATGAGCGGGTTCGCCGCACTCACCGGCGAACCGGACGGGCCGCCGACCCTGCCGCCGTTCGGCCTCGCCGACGGGATCGCCGCGCTCGCCGGTGCATACGCGACCATGGTGGCGCTGCACGAGCGGGCCGCCAGCGGCCTCGGCCAGGTCGTCGACGTCGCGATCATCGAGCCCATCCTGATGATGCTCGGCGGGCAGATCACCGCCTGGGACCAGCTCGGGTACCTGCAGCCGCGCACCGGCAACCGGTCGGTGAACAACGCCCCGCGCAACGTCTACCGCACCGCGGACGGCACCTGGGTCGCGGTGTCGACGAGCTCGCTCAGCATCGCCGAGCGGGTGGTCCGCCTGGTCGGGCGCCCGGACTTCGCGGAGCAGCCGTGGTTCGGGACCGGGCACGGCCGGGCGGGGCACGCCGCCGAGCTCGACGACGCGGTCGGGACGTGGATCGCCGCGCGCCCGACGGCCGCCGTCCTCGCCGCCTTCGACGCGGCCCAGGCGGCGGTGGCCCCGGTGTACGACGTCCGCGGCGTCGTCGACGACCCGCAGTACCGGGCCCGCGGCACGGTCGTCCGGGTCCCCGATCCGGAGCTGGGGGAGCTGGCGATGCAGAACGTCCTGTTCCGGCTGTCCCGCACCGGGGGGGCGGTCCGCTGGGCCGGCCGACCCCACGGCGCCGACACCGACGCGGTGCTCACCGAGCTCGGGTACACCGACGCCCAGATCGTCGAGCTCCGCGACCACGGGGTCATATGAGCCGCCCCGCGGCCGGGACGGCGGGCGCCGCCACTCCGGGGCCGGGGACCGGGCCGGGCGACGGGCCGGGAGCCGGGTGGGGCGCCGGGCGGGGGGACCCGCCGCCGGTGCTCACGGCCCTCTACGTCCCCGGGGACCGCCCGGACCGTTTCGACCGGGCCGTCGCCGCCCGGCCCGACGTGCTGATCGTCGACCTCGAGGACGCGGTCGCCGCGGACCGCAAGGACCAGGCGCGCCGCGAGGTGCTGGCGTGGCTCGCCACGGGACGGGCCCCGGTGGCGGTGCAGGTGCGGGTCAATCCCGCGGGCACGCCGTGGGCCGCCGCGGACCTGGCCGCGCTCGCCTCGCTCCCGCTCGAGGTGGCGGTCCGCCTCCCGAAGACCGAGCACCCCGACCAGGTGCGCGCCGTCCGGGCCGCGGCCGGACCCCGCGCGGTGCACCCGATCGTCGAGTCCGCCGCCGGGGTGCTCGCCCTGGAGTCCCTCGCCCGGGCCGACGGGGTCGCGACCCTCGCGCTCGGCGAGGCCGACCTGGCCGGTGAGCTGGGGACGTCCGGGGAGGAGGCGCTCACCTGGGTGCGGTCCCGCCTCGTCGTGGCCGCCGCGGCGGCCGGCCTCCCGCCGCCGCTCATGTCGGTGTACCCCGCGGTGCAGGACAGCGCCGGGCTGGCCGGGTCGTGCCGGCTCGGGCGACGGCTCGGGCTGCTCGGGCGGGCGGCGGTCCACCCGCGCCAGCTCCCCGTGATCGTCGACGCCTTCCTGCCCACCGACGCGGAGGTCGCCCACGCGGCCGAGGTGGTGCGGCTGCTCGGAGCGTCGGCGACGGGTCCGCCCGCCGCCGGCCCCGGGGTCACGGTCGACTCGGCCGGGGTCATGGTGGACGCGGCGATGCTCCGCCGGGCGCGGCGGATCCTCCTGCTCGCGCAGCGACGGACCTGAGCGCCCGGACCCCTGGCGTCGAGGAGGTCGCCGCCCACTGTGCGCGACGTTCGGTGACCAGATCAGGGTCTTCTCCACACATGTCCGCCACTCGGTGTGATCAACAGGGGTGCTGTGGTCGGGTGCGTCCACGGACACCGGCCGGGTCCTGTCGCCGAGCGGGAAGGCTCCGCCGTGGCCGCGACGTCTCTCCGGTCCGGGCTCCGGCCCCCGGCCGACCCGGATCCTCTCGGGTCCGGGTCGGTCGAGGGGGTGTCGGCGGAGGCGATGGTCGACGCCGAGGTCCGGGCGCGGGTCCGGGACGCGGGGATCGACCCGGCCGCCGACCCGGACGCGGTGCGGACGGTGATCGCCGACGCGGTCGCGGCCCACGCCCGCCGCCGGCTGTCCGCCCGACTGCCGGTGCTGACCGATTCGGACGGGGTGGCCCGGCGGCTGTTCGACGCGGTCGCGGGGCTCGGTCCGCTCCAGCCGTACCTCGACGACCCCGACGTCGAGGAGATCTGGATCAACAGCCCGAGCCGGGTGTTCGTCGCCCGTCACGGCCGGTCGGAGCTGACCACGACGGTCCTCACCGCGGAGGCGGTCCGGGACCTCGTCGAGCGGATGCTGAAGCCGTCCGGGCGCCGCGTCGACCTGTCCCACCCGTTCGTGGACGCGACGCTCCCCGACGGCTCCCGGCTGCACGTCGCGATCCCGGACATCACCCGGGCGCACTGGGCGGTGAACATCCGCAAGTTCGTGGTGCGCGCGCGCCACGTCGAGGACCTGGTCGTCCTCGGGACCCTGACCCGCCACGCCGCCCGCTTCCTCGAGGCCGCCGTCCAGGCGGGGCTGAACATCCTCGTGGCCGGCGGCACCCAGGCCGGCAAGACCACCCTCCTGAATTGCCTGTGCGCGGCGATCCCACCCCGGGAGCGGGTGGTCACCGTCGAGGAGGTGTTCGAACTCCAGGTGCCACTCCCGGACGTCGTCAACCTCCAGACCCGGCAGGAGAGCCTCGAGGGTACCGGCGAGATCGGCCTGCGCCAGCTGGTCCGCGAGGCGCTGCGGATGCGGCCGTCGCGACTCATCGTGGGGGAGGTCCGCCAGCAGGAGTGCCTCGATCTCCTGATCGCGCTGAACTCGGGCTTGCCCGGGATGGCCAGCATCCACGCCAACTCCGCGCGCGAGGCGATCACCAAGACCTGCACGCTGCCGCTGCTCGCGGGGGAGAACATCGGCTCGCGCTTCGTGGTCCCGACGGTCGCGGGTTGTATCGACATCGTCGTCCACCTCGCGAACGACGTCTCCGGCACCCGGCGGGTGCGGGAGATCGTCGCGGTCCCCGGCCGGGTCGAGGGCGAGGTCGTCGAGATCGAGCCCCTGTTCGTGACCCGCGGCGACACCCTCGTCCGCGCGGACGGCTTCCCGCCGCACATCGAGCGCTTCACCCAGGTCGGCATCGACGTCCTCGCCCTGCTGGCGCGGGCGCCCGCCTCCCCGCCGCCGCCGACCGCGACGGCGACGGTCCCGCCGCTGACATCCGCCCGCCCGGCCGTCGTCGAGCCCGGTGGCCGCTGATGGGCGCCCTGCTCGGGCTCGTGGTCGCCGTGGGCGTGCTCCTCGTCGCGGCCTCGGTCACCGCCCGCCGCCGCCGGCTCGCCACCCCGGAGGCCAGCGAGGTCGACGGGATCGAGGCCGTCGGCGGCCCACCGCGAGGTCCGGCCGGGCGCGGACGGCTGCGCCGGGACCTCGACGATTCCCTCGCCGCCGCGGACCTGCACGGGGTCCGGCCGTCGGTGCTGATCGCGGTCGCCGTCCTCGCCGGGCTGCTCGTCGCGACGATCACCCTCGCGGTCTCCCGGACCTATCCGGTGGCGGCCGTCTTCGGGGGCTTCGCCGCGTGGACGCCGTTCGCCCTCGTCCGCCGCCGCGCCGCCGGGCGCCGCGAGGAGCT
>CAXSIB010000321.1:0-4295 GCA_964237095.1 uncultured Actinomycetales bacterium | reverse complement strand
GTGGTCGGCGGCCGCGGCGGCGCGGGCGCCTCGGTCCTCGCGGCCGCGCTCGCGGTCACCGCTCGCCGCCGGGGCTCGCGGGTGATGCTCGTGGACGGCGACCCCCTCGGCGGGGGCCTCGACCTGCTCGTCGGCGGGGAGCACACGAGCGGGCTGCGCTGGCCCGACCTCGCGGGGACCCGCGGCCGCGTCAATGCGGGCGCCCTCTACGACGCCCTCCCGCACGTCGACGACCTCAGCGTCCTGTCCTGGGACCGCTCGGACAGCCTGGCCGTACCGCCCGGGTTGATGCGCGAGATGCTCGCGGCCGGCCGCCGCGGCTGCGACCTGACCGTGGTCGACCTCCCCCGGCGGGCCGACGCGGCGGTCGAGGAGGCCCTCGACGTCGCGACGGTCACGCTGCTCGTCGTCCCCGCCGAGATCCGTGCGACCGCGGCTGCGGCCCGGGTCGCGGCGGCGCTGACCATGGCCTGCGCCGACGTCCGGGTCGTGGTCCGCGGCCCGGCCCCGTCGGGGCTCCCGGCGGAGGTCATCGCGTCCTCGCTCGGCCTGCCGCTGGCCGGGAGCATCGCCGCCGAGCCGCGCCTCGCCGAGACGATCGAGCGCGGGGAGCCGCCGGCCCGCCGCGGGCGCGGCCCCCTCGCCCAGTTCTGCGGGCGGTTCCTCGACGACCTCCACGTCGACGCGGCGCTGCGGTGAGCCCCGCCGCCACCGTCCCGGCCGGTCACGCCGTCCGGGAGCAGGGCCGCGCGCCGGACGGCCCGGCGGGCCCGGTGGGTGGTGACGGCTCGGTCGGTACTGCCGGCTCGGTGGGCGCGGCGGGGTCGGCGGTCCTCGAGGAGGTGCGCACGGAGCTGGTCCGCCGCGGCGGTCTGCCCGGCGCGGTGGAGGTCGCGGCCGCGGTCCGGGCGACCGGCCGGGTCCGGGGCGACCGCGAGGTCCTGGCGCTGGTGGTCGCCCTGCAGGCCGAGCTCACCGGCGCGGGTCCCCTCCAGCCGCTGCTCGCCGAGACCGGGGTCACCGACGTGCTCGTCAACGCCCCCGACCAGGTCTGGGTCGACCGGGGCCACGGCCTCGAGCTGACCGCGGTCACGTTCCCGGACGAGCAGGCCGTCCGCCGCCTGGCCCAGCGGCTCGCGGCCCAGGCCGGCCGCCGCCTGGACGACTCCAGCCCGTGGGTCGACGCCCGTCTGCCCGACGGTGCCCGCCTCCACGCGGTGCTGCCCCCGGTGGCCGTGGCGGGTACGGCCATCTCGCTGCGGGTGCCGCCGCGGCGCACGTTCACCCTCGCCGAGCTGGTCGCGGCCGGCTCGCTCCCGACCACGGGGGCGGCGCTGCTGCGGCGCCTCGTCCGGTCCGGGGCAGGGTTCCTGCTCAGCGGGGGTACCGGGTCGGGCAAGACCACGCTGCTGTCCTGCCTGCTCGGCGAAGTGCCCGCCGCCCACCGGATCGTCGTCATCGAGGACTCCCGCGAGCTCGCGCCGACCCATCCCCACGTCGTGTCCCTGCAGGCACGGCCGCCCAACGTCGAGGGCGCCGGCGGGGTCAGCCTCGCCGACCTGGTGCGCCAGGCGCTGCGGATGCGCCCGGACCGGGTCGTGGTCGGGGAGGTCCGCGGAGGCGAGGTCGTCGACCTGCTCGCCGCGATGAACACCGGCCACGAGGGTGGCTGCGGGACCGTGCACGCCAACAGCGCCGCCGACGTCCCCGCCCGGATCGAGGCCCTCGCCGGGTCGGCCGGTCTCGGTCGGACCGCCGCGCACAGCCAGCTCGCGGCCGCCCTCGACGTCGTCGTCCACCTCGTTCGCGAGGGGACCCAGCGGCGCGTGGGTGAGGTGCACGTCGTGGAGCGGGCCGGGTCGGGGCTCGCCGTCACGGTCCCCGCGGTCACCTTCGGGGCCGACGGCTCGATCACCCCAGGGCCGGGGGTCGATCGTCTCCACGACCTCCTGGCCCGCTCGATCGTGCCGCCCGGCACGTCGTCCGCCGGGCCGGGCAGGACCGGTCCGGGGTCGCACGCGGTGCCGACAGCAACGTCGTCACCAGCCGGGACGCGGTCGGTCGGGAGACTGTCGGCCGGGATGCTGCCGGTCGGGAGACTGCCGGTCGACTCGGCTGGAGACGCCGGGTCCGGGAGCCCCGGTCCGGCCCGGGAGTCCTCGCCATCACCTCCCGCCCGCCCGGGCGGCGGCGCCCACGCGGCGGGCCCGCGGCCGTGATCGCGGCCGCCGCCGGGGCTGCCCCGCTGCTGGGCCGGGTCCTCGGGGTCCGGCCCCCGTCTCCGGCGCGGATCGGTCCCCTCCTCGGGGCCGGGTCGGTCGCGCTGTCCGGCACGTCGGGCGGGGTCGCGGTCCTCGCGGCCGCCGCGGCGGGCGCCGGCGCGGTCGCCCTCCTCTTCCCGGCCCGTTCCCGCGCCGTCCACGACCGCCTCGGGTCGACCCGAGGCCCCGCCACCGGAGCGCACCCGGCCGACCTGCTCCGGGCCACCGACGCGGCGGACCCCGTGCGCCGGTGGTTCCGGGACCGGGACCGGGTCCGCCCGCGCGTCGCCGGTGCCCGCCCGGGGCGTGCCGTCCCGGTCGGGACCGTCCTGGTCGCCGTCACGGTGGCCGCGGTCGTGGCTGTCGCGCTGGTCGCGTGGCACGGCTCCGCCGCGCCGGCGGACCGGCTCGGCGTGAGCACACCCGCAGCCCTGCTGGTGGCCGTCCTGGGTGCGGTGGTGTCCCCCGGCGTGGTCGGGATCCTCCCCGCTGCGGGGGTGGCCACCGCGTTCGCGCTCCGCGCCCGCCACCGCAGCCGCGTGGCCGGCGCCGCCGTGCGGACCCGCCGCGCCGTCGGGGAGGCCGTGCAGGTGCTGGCCTCGGAGCTGCGGGCCGGGACCCCCGCGCTCGAGGCGCTCCGGTCCGCTTCGGAGGTGTCCCCCGACCTCGTCGCCGTCGCCGGCACGGGCCTGCTCGGTGGGGACGTGGCCGCGGCGCTGCGACGGGCGGGTCGGCGACCGGGGACCGGCGGACTCCGCTACGTGGCCGCCGCCTGGACGGTGTCGGCGGAGATGGGGTCGGCGCTGGCCGACACGATGGACCAGCTGGTCGAGCTCCTGCGCGCCGAGGACCTGGCCCGCGACGAGACCGCCTCGACCCTCGCGGCGCCGCGGGCGACGGCGCGACTGCTCTGCGTCCTCCCTCTGGCGGGACTGGGTCTCGGTGCGTCGCTCGGAGCCCAGCCCTGGCAGACGCTGACCGGGACCAGCTGGGGGCCGGCGCTCACGCTCGTGTCTGTCCTGCTCGCCGGCGCCGGGTTGGAGTGGGTCGAGCACCTGGCGGCCGCGGCGGAGGAACCGGGTGGCCGGTCCGGGCGGGTGCGGCGGTCGGCCGGGCCGCGCCAGGCCGGGCAGGAAGGGGTGGCCCGGCGGTGGCGGCCCGACGGCTCCGGCCGCCGGTCGGGGCGTCGTCGCTCAGCCTCCTCGCGGCCGACCCGCCGGTGACCGGCTCCCTGGTGGCCAGCTCCGTGGAGGCCGGTGCTCTGGTGACCGGCTCCGGGACGGCCACGGTCGGACCGACGGCCACGGTGGTCGTCCTCGTCCTCGCGGCGGCGGCGTCGTTCGCGGGTGCGGCGGCCCTCCTGCTCCCGTCCCGCGGCGGCGGGGGATCCCGCCTCGACCGGCTCGACCTCGATGTCCGTCCGGCGTCCGGGTCCGGTACGTCGGCGGCTCCCGTTCCCAGGAGCCCGGTGGAGCACGACGGCCGCAGGTCCTCCGGCGTCTCCCGCGCCGACGACCGCGACGGGGAGGTCGAGCCGCCGGAGCCGACCGACGGCGAGCGCCGGCTCGCCGCACGCCGCACGGTCCGCCAGCGGCGGGCGGCGCTCGTCGCGCTCGCGGTGGCGCTCGTCGCGGCGCTCGGCTGGATCCCCGGGCTGCTGGCGGGGGTCGTCGGCGGGGTGGTGGCCGACCGGGTGGTCGGTGGGCTCGAGCCCGCGTCGGAGCGCCGTCGGAAGGCGCAGCTGGTCGAGGACCTGCCGGCCTTCGCCGACCTCCTCGCGGCGACGACCCGGGCGGGGGTCCCGCTGGTCCGGGCCGTCGAGGTCTGCGCCGACGCCCTCGGTGGCCCGCTCGGCGCGGTGGGCGGCCGGGTCGCCACCGCGCTGCGTCTCGGTGCCGACCCGAGAGCCGCGTGGGCGCTGCTCGCCGTCGACGACGCGACCCGTCCGCTGGCCGCGGTGATGACCCGCGCCGGCGAGCGGGGACGGGCGCCCACCGCGGCGCTGCTGGCCTGCGCCGGGGAGGCCCGGCGGGC
>CAXSIB010000320.1:0-4300 GCA_964237095.1 uncultured Actinomycetales bacterium | reverse complement strand
GGCGACGACGATCAGGCCGATCACCACCGGGGCGAGGTTCGAGCCGGGGCTGGAGTTCAGGGTGTCGGTGACGGCTGCGATGAGCAGCAGCAGGATCGCGGTGCCGACGATCTGGTCGAGCAGCGCACCGCCGATGCCCACGCCCTGCGCGGTGTTGGGCAGGGTCGCGTACAGGCCCTGGCTCTTGTAGGTCAGGCCCGGGTCGAAGACGTGGGTGGCCTCCGCGTAGACCGCGCGCATCAACAGCGCCGCGGAGAACGCCCCGACGAGCTGGGCGGCCCAGAACGGACCGACCTTGCCCCACGCGAAGCCGCGCCGGACCGCGAGGGCCAGGGTGACCGCGGGGTTGAGGTGGGCGCCGGACACCCGGCCGGCCACGTAGATGGCGAGGGCGACGCCGAGACCCCAGGCCCAGGCGATCGAGTCGTGCGCGCCGCTGCCGGCGACGACGACCTGGAGGTCCACCCCCATCCCGAAGATGAGGATGATGAACGTGCCGAGGAACTCGGCGCACAGCTCGGCGAGCAGGCTTGGTTTCGGCTCCATGCGGACTCCTTTGTCGCATCAGTGCAGGGACCGGCCCCCGGGGGTGGGTGGCCGGACCGCCGCCGGGCCGGGGCGGCCCGGCGGCGGGTGGGTCGGTCAGTGGGTGGCGGCGAGCTCCGGGGAGCGACCGGCCGCCGGGCGGAGCAGGTCGTCGATGTCCGGGGCCGCGAGGCGGGCCTGGTCGGCCGCGGTGTCGTCGGGCTGCATCGCCGCGTCGCGCTCGGCGGCGACCCTGTCCGTGTAGGCGGAGACCTCCAGGGCGGTCCGGGCCTCGTCCCACCCGAGCAGCGGGGCGATGACGCGGGCGACGGGCTCGGCCGCGGAGACCCCGCGGTCGTCGGCCTCGAAGGACATCCGCAGCCGGCGGACGAGGACGTCCTCGAGGTGGCGGGCCTGCTCGTGGGTCACCGCGTAGACGGCCTCGGCCATCCGGTACTCCGCCGAGCCGGGCAGCAGCTCGCCGAGGGTGGCGTCCCCGGCGACGAGGTCGACCAGCTCGGAGGTGTGCGAGCCGTAGCGGCCGAGCAGGTGCTCGATCGCCTCGGGCGGCAGTCCGGACCGCGACGACAGCAGGCGGGCGGAGTTGCGGGCGGCCGCGTAGCCGTCGGCGCCGGCGAGGGGGATCTCCCGCGTGACCGAGGCGGGCACCTCGCGGTCGAGGGACTTCACCGCGACGTCGACCGCGTCCTCGCCCATGACCCGGTAGGTCGTGTACTTGCCGCCCGCGACGACGACGAGGCCGGGCACGGGGTTGCCGACGACGTGCTCGCGCGAGAGCTTCGCGGTGCTCTTCGAGGCCCCCGCGACCAGCGGGCGCAGACCCGCGTAGGTGCCGGTGATGTCCGCGGTCGTCAGCGGCTCGCGGAGCACGGTGTTCACGTGGGACAGCAGGTACTCGATGTCCGCGGCGCTCACCGACGGGTGCGCGAGGTCGTGGTCCCAGTCGGTGTCGGTGGTGCCGATGATCCAGTGCCGGCCCCACGGGATGACGAAGAGCACGGACTTCTCGGTCTTGAGGATCAGCCCCGTCTTGAGGTCGAGGCGCTCGCGCGGGACCAGGAAGTGCACGCCCTTCGACGCCCGCACGTTGAACTGCCCCTCGGTGCCCGCCTCGTGCTGGAGCTCGTCGGTCCACACCCCGGTCGCGTTGATGACGACCTTCGCGCGGACGGTGAACTCCGTGCCGGCGTCGACGTCGAGGACGTGCGCGCCGACGACCCGCTCCCCGTCCTTGACGAAGGAGGTCACCCGGGCCCGGTTCAGGCAGAGCGCGCCCAGCTCGGCGGCGGTGCGCACGACGGTGAACGTGTGCCGCGCGTCGTCGACCTGGCCGTCGAAGTACTGGATGGCCCCGACCATCGCGTCGGCCTTCAGGGCCGGGGCGATCTCCGCGACGCCCTTGCGGGTCAGCTGCCGGTGGTGGGGCAGGCCGCGGGCGTTCCCGGAGGAGACCCCCATCGTGTCGTAGAGGGTGACCCCGGCGGTCACGTAGGCCCGCTCCCACACGCGGTGGGTGAGCGGGTACAGGAAACCGACCGGGCGCACGAGGTGCGGGGCGAGCTTCTGCAGCAGCAGCCCGCGCTCGCGCAGGGCCTCCCGCACCAGCGCGAAGTCGAACATCTCCAGGTAGCGCAGCCCGCCGTGCACGAGCTTGCTCGAGCGGCTCGACGTCCCGGCCGCCCAGTCCCAGCCCTCGACCAGGCCGACGGTCAGGCCGCGGCTCGCCGCGTCGAGGGCGGCACCGGCCCCGACGACACCGCCGCCGACCACGAGGACGTCCAGCTCGCCCGCCCCGAGGGCGGCCACCGTCGCCTCGCGGGCGTCCGGGGACAGATCCATCGACGACATCGTCAACTCCTTCGTTCCACGTGCGTTCCGTCTGTGACCGGGTCCGGGGGCTCGCTTCGGCGCGGCGGCCGGGCCTCGGGTCGGCTCGGCCGACGTCCTCAAAACTAGGGACCGGAGGGCCGGCTGTCAGCAGGCTTGCACGGACGTGCAGGGAGGGCCAGCATCGACCCTGCACGTCACAGGCCGGTCGTGGACGTGCCGGACGAGGGGTCGACCGGCGCGTGCACGAACGTGCACGACGGGCCCGGTGCGGATCGACGGTGCATCGGCGGTGGGACGACGGCGGACGGGAGCGGGCGGTGGAGCGTGGCCGGCAGTCCATGGCGCTGCGCGCGGCCCGGCTGTACTACGTGCGCGAGCTCACGATGGGCGCCATCGCCCACGAGCTGGGGACGTCCCGGTCGACGGTCTCGCGGCTGCTCGACCAGGCCCGCGAGGCCGGTCTCGTCGAGTTCCGGATCCGGGAGCCCGGGCCGGGGGCGTCGGACCTCGAACGCCAGCTCGCGGCCCGTCTCGCGATCACGGTCCGGGTCGTGCCGGCGTCGCGGGCCATGGGCGAGGCGGAGGTGTTCGACCGCGTCTGCGCCGTCGCCGCGCGGTACCTGGCGGCGGCGTTCGAGTCGAACATGACCCTGGCCGTCGCCTGGGGGACCACGATGAACGCCCTGTCCCGCCACCTCCCGGCCAAGCCGACGTCGCGCTCGCGCATCGTCCAGCTCAACGGCGCGGGCAACACCCACTCCAGCGGGATCACCTACGCCAGCCAGCTCCTGCAGCGTTTCGGGGACGCGTTCACCGCCGAGGTCGACCAGTTCCCCGTGCCCACGTTCTTCGACTACCCGGAGACCAAGACCGCGCTGTGGCGGGAGCGGAGCGTCGAGCGGGTCCTGTCGCTGCAGGCCGGGGCGGACCTCGCGGTGTTCAGCGTGGGCGCCGTGCACGGCGGGGTCCCCAGTCACGTCTACTCCGGCGGCTACCTCGAGGAGCGGGAGTACGCGACCCTCGTGCGCGAGCGGATCGTGGGCGACGTCGCCACCGTGTTCCTGCGCGAGGACGGCAGCAGCCTCGACATCGCGCTGAACGCCCGCAGCAGCGGGCCGGACCTCGCGGTGCTCGCGGCGATCCCGCGGCGGATCTGCGTCGCCTCGGGCCGCCACCGGGTCCGCGGGCTGGCCGGTGCCGTCGCCGCCGGCGTCGTGTCGGACCTGGTCATCGACGAGGACACCGCGACCGCCCTGCTGGAGCGGGTCACCGGGTCCCAGGGGGTCGCGGCGGCCGGGACCCGGGGGGCCGAGCCCGCGGCGTCGTCCCCACACCTGCCGCACGACGCCCTCGCCGTGCTTGACTCGCGACCGACATGAGCAGCCCCGAGGTGAGCCCCCCCGACGTGAGCAGTGGAGCCCAGGCGGGACCGGTCGAGCCGGCGGTGCGGCCGCTGCCCGCGGCCGAGCGGGTCTACCGCCACATCAAGAGCGCCCTGTTCGAGCAGGTCTACCCGGGCGGGACGATGCTCAACGAGGGCGAGCTGGCGGCCGCCGTCGGGGTGTCCCGGACCCCCGTCCGGGAGGCGCTGCTGCGACTGGAGAGCGAGAGCCTCGTCCGGCTCTACCCGAAGAAGGGCGCGCTCGTCCTGCCGATCTCGGTCAAGGACGCCGACGACGTGTTCCACGCGCGGGCGATGGTCGAGCAGCACACGGCGCGGGCCGCCTTCGCGCGCCGCGAGGAGCTCCTGGAGGCCCTCACCGCGGACGTCGAGACGATGCGGGTCGTCGCCCGCGACGGGGACTCCCGGGTGTTCGCCGACGCCGACCGGGCGTTCCACGCCCGGCTCGTCGAGAGCGCCGACAACGCCGTCCTGTCGAAGTTCTACGGCAGCCTCCGCGAGCGCCAGCTGTGCATCTCCCTG
>CAXSIB010000319.1:0-4327 GCA_964237095.1 uncultured Actinomycetales bacterium | reverse complement strand
CGCCGTCCGTCCGGACCCGCCGGCCCGGCCCCCGCGAGCCCGGCCCCGGCCGGCCCGGTCCCCGCGGCCGCCGGCGTCGAGGTGTCGTGGTGGCCGGGGTCACCGGGCGAGCGCGACCTGGTTGCGCCCGGCCCGCTTGGCCCGGTACAGGGCCTCGTCGGCGGCGGCGAGGAGGTCGGTGAGGTCGCGGCCGTTGGGGCCGAGGACGGCCACCCCGACGGAGACGCTGAGCTCCACCACGCAGTCGTCGAGCACGACGGGCACGGTGGCCACCGCCCGCCGCAGCCGCTCGGCGATGTCGCGGGCCTCGACCGGGCCGGCCCCGGGCAGCACGACGGTGAACTCCTCGCCGCCGAACCGGCCGAGCACGTCGTAGGGGCGCAGTGCCCCGGCGAGCGCCGCGACGGTCGCGCGGAGGGCGACGTCCCCGGCGAGGTGGCCGTGGGTGTCGTTGACCCGCTTGAAGTGGTCGATGTCGGTGATGACCACCGCGACCGGCCGGCCCTCGCGGCGGGCCCGCACGATCTCGCGCTCGGCCTCCTCCTGCCAGGCGGTCGCGTTGAGGAGCCCGGTCTTCGCATCCGTCCGGGCCGCGGCCAGCAGCTGGTGGTGGGTGAGGCTGCGCTGGACGAGCAGCACCGGCACCAGCATCGCGACCGCGAGCAGGGGCGTGACCCACCAGCACACGGCCACCGTGACCCCGAGTGCGATCTCCGCGACGTCGAGGGACCGCTGCGGGCGGTCCACGACGAGCTCGCGCCAGGTGACCTGGGGGGCGCCGAGGCGGACCACGGTGCCGACCAGGAACACGTTGAGGGCGCAGCCGACCGCCGCGCAGCCGACCGCGGCCGCGACCAGCCCGGTGCGGTCCGCGACCCCGAGCCCGGCGAGGGCGAGGCCGTACGCGTGCGCTCCGCCCCCCGCCCCGCCGACGCCCCGGCGGACCGCCTCGTGGAAGAGGACGGAGACGGCGGCGTTGGAGAGGCCGATCGCGGCGACGCTGAAGACCCGCCGGTGCAGCGGGCTCCGGGCGACCCGGAGCTGGAGCAGCACGGTCAGCGGCACCGGCACGAGCAGCGACCAGACCGGCGGGAGCAGGAGCGCGATGGGCAGCGTCCAGGCCGAGAGCAGGTCGTTGGACGCCCCGGCGACCTCCCCGACCCGCCGGGCGGCCTCCACGCAGACCGCACCGCACCCGACCAGGACCAGGACCGTCAGGACGGCGCCGGCGCCGGGCCGGTGTCCCGGCAGGTCGATCGCGGCGACCACGGCGACCGCCGCGGCGAGTGCGGTGACGAGCGAGACCCAGCCCGCGACCCCGGCCGGCGCCGAGCACAGGGCCCAGCCGCGCACGGACGTCACCGGTGACCGTCCCGTCGCACCACCGGCCATCGCTGCTGTCGACCTCCGGCTCGCCCCTGTGTCCGCCGGAGGTCTGCCGATCACCACCCGACCCCCGGTGCGTACTCGCACACAGTAATGGATCACCGACGTTGAGTCATAAGTCAGGCGTGGCGCCCGATCAGAGGTGGTCTCGGACGCCACCGCGCCCCGCGGGTCCCCGCTCCGAAGACCGTGACCTGCTCAGGGAAGGAGACTGCCGTGCGCCGCAGCACAGACCGCAACCACAAGTGGGCCTGACCCCCTCCACCCCCCCCACCCGGGTGCCGCCCCACGGGGCGGCCCCCGGGTGGGCGCCGATCGACGGGTGCGTCGGGCGTCAGCCGTGCGGGTCAGGACCGCCGCCGGGGATCCGGTCCCCGACGGCGCCCGTCCGCCCTACTTCGCGCCGAGGTCCGCCAGCGACGTCAGCGCGTGCGCGGCCCGGAAGTGCTTGTTCTTCCCGAGGTCGGCGACGGTCCTGATGTGGAACGCCTGGTCGAGCAGCTTCGCGTCGCCGTCGCTGACCCCCGCGAGGGCGCTGACGGGGGCGGCGAGGACCTCGGACAGGGTCTTCGCCTCCCAGGCCTTGTCGAGCAGGACGGCGAGATCGGCAGGAACGGCCACGGTGCATCTCCTCGATCGGTCGGTCGGGTCGGTGGGTACCGGCCCGCTCGGTCGCACCGTACGGCGGTCGCGGGCCACCGACGGCGCCCGTCGACGGGTCTGTGGAGGCCCTGACCGCGGGCCGGCGGCGCGAGGATGGGCGCCGTGGCCGCCCGCGTGAGAGCCCCCGAGCTGTCCGGCCGCGGGGGCTGGCTGAACACCGGCGGCCGGTCGCTGTCCCTGGCCGACCTGCGCGGCCGGTTCGTGCTGGTCGACTTCTGGACCGGCTGCTGCGTCAACTGCCTGCACGCGATCGACGAGCTGCGCGCGGTCGAGGCCCGCTTCGCCGACGTCCTGACCGTCGTCGGGGTCCACTCCCCGAAGTTCGACCACGAGCGCGAGCACGCGACCGTCGTGGCCGCGACCGCCCGCAACGGCATCACCCACCCCGTCCTCGACGACCCCGACCTGCGCACCTGGGACGCCTACACCGCCCGGGCGTGGCCGACCCTGGTGCTCGTCGACCCGGCCGGGTACATCGCGGCCGAGTACGCCGGCGAGGGCCACGCGCACGCGGTCGCCGCGCTGCTGGACCTCGAGGTCCCCCGGCACGAGGCGGCCGGCACGCTGCGCCGCGGGCCGTCGCCGGTCAGCGTGCCGGTGCCGCCGGCGAGCGGCCTGCGCTTCCCGGGCGGGGCCGTCGCGCTCGCGGGCGGCACGGTGCTGGTCGCGGACACCGGCCGGCACGCCCTGCTCGAGCTGGCTCCGTCGGCGGCGGGGGAGCTCACCGTCGAGGTCCGCCGGTTCGGCGACGGCGTCCGCGGACACACCGACGGCCCCGGGGCCGGCGCCCGGTTCGCCGAGCCGCAGGGCCTGTGCCTGCTCCCGCCGGCGGTCGCGGCGGCCGCCGGCTGGGACGTCGTCGTCGCGGACACCGCGAACCACGCGGTGCGCGGCGTCCGCCTCGCCGACGGCGCCGTCACCACCGTGGCCGGCGTGGGCACCGGGTCGGCGGCGGCAGACCCGCTGTCCTCGCCGTGGGACGTCGTGTGGTGGCGGGACCGGGTGTGGATCGCGCTGGCCGGCACCCATCAGCTCGCCGCGCTCGACCCGGTCGCGGGCACGTGGGCGACGGTGGCCGGCACCGGCGTGGAGGGGCTGCGGGACGGGCTCCTCGGGGCGGCCTTGTTCGCCCAGCCGTCGGGGCTGGCCGCCGACCCCGCCCGGGACCGGCTCTGGCTGGTCGACGCCGAGACCTCGGCCGTCCGCTTCGTCGCGGGCGAGCCCGGCCGGGAGACGGTCACGACCGTGGTGGGGACGGGGCTCTTCGACTTCGGCCACCGCGACGGGGACCTCGCCGACGCCCTGCTCCAGCACCCGCTCGGGATCGCCCTCGAGCCCGGGGGCACCCTCGCGGTCGCCGACACCTACGACGGCGCCGTCCGCCGGGTCGACCCCGACGCCGGGACGGTGCGGACGCTGGCCGTCGGGCTCGCCGAGCCGGCGGCGGTGCTCGTCGTCGGCGGCGCGGTCGTCGTGGTCGAGTCCACCGGTCATCGCCTCACCCGGCTCGACCCGGCGGCGGTCCCGACGCTGGTCGACCGCGAGCCCGGCCGGGTCCAGCGGGTGCCCACCGTGCTCGCGGGCGGCGCCGTCGAGCTGACCGTCCGGTTCGTCCCGCCGCCCGGGCAGCACCTCGACGACCGCACCGGCCCGGCGACCCGCCTCAGCGTCCTGGCCAGCCCCGCGGCGCTGCTCCGCGAGGGCGCCGGGACGGGCCACGAGCTGGTCCGGCGGGTCGTCCTGGACCCCGCGGTCGGCGACGGGATCCTCCACGTGTCCGCGCAGGCGGCGTCCTGCGACGAGGCGACGGCGGGGGCGCCGAACCCCGCCTGCCACCTGCACGCCCAGGACTGGGGGGTCCAGGTCGTCCTCGAGGCGGGCGGCCCCGCGGCACTCGAGCTGGTCCTCGGGGGCGACCGGTGAGCCCGCGCCGCGAGCTGCTGCGCGCCGGCCGGCTGCTCACCCCCTGGCAGCTGCTGAGCCCGGCCTGGCTGCTGGTCGAGGACGGCGTCGTGGCCGCGCTCGGGGCGGGGACGCCGCCGGGCCCGGTGGACCGCGACCTCGGCGACGACGCCACCGTCGTCCCCGGGCTGGTCGACATGCACACCCACGGCGGGGGCGGGCACGACATGTCCGCGGGCGACCCCGGTCAGGTCCGCGCCGCCCTGCGCTGGTCGCTCACGCGCGGGGTGACCGCGAGCGTGCTGAGCACGATCGCGGCGCCGCTCGGAGAGCTGGTCGAGGCGATCGGCCTGGCCGCCGACGTCCGGACCGGGCA
>CAXSIB010000318.1:0-4347 GCA_964237095.1 uncultured Actinomycetales bacterium | reverse complement strand
TTCGGTGGCGCTGCTGACCAAGGTCATCTCCGAGGCCGTCGCCGAGGGCCTGATCGCCCGCCACGGCGGCCGCGCGCAGCCCTCCGGCGGCAGCGCGCCCAGTGAGCCCCTCGCCGACTGGGAGCGCGAGCTCCTCGGCAGCGGGACCGCCGGCGCCTCGCCGGTGCCCGACGCGGCCACGGCGAACCAGGCCACCCCCGACGACGTGTTCCCGGCCACCCCGACCACGTCGGGTGCGACGGTCCCGACCACCGAGGGCGAGACCGCCTCGGCCGCTCCGCCCGAGACCGCTCCGGCCGAGACCGCTCCGGTCGAGACCGCTCCGGCCGAGGACGCCACCGCGCTGCTCGGCGAGGGCTCGACGGTCCAGGTGCCCGGTGCCGCGACCGACGACCCCACCGCGGCGACGGTCGTCCCCGACGGCGGCGACGCGTCCGCCGAGCCCTCCGAGGTCCCGGCGCCCGCCGGCGCCTGAGCCTCCCCGGCTCCCACGTCCGCCGCCGCGGTCGTGGGAGCCGTCGATCGGTCCGGCGTCGGCATGCCGACGCCGGGCGTTCGACGGCCCGGCTCGCCGCGGCGGACCCACCGCCGGGCATGGATCGTCACCGATGGACGTTCCACCGGTGCCGGGACGACACCGCCGGTCAGCTGCTGCCCGGACCGCGACACCGGCTCGGCGCACGCGCCCGGCACGTCGACCGGACACAGAGCACGACTAGAACCACAGCTCCACGAGACAGCACCTGAGATGAGACAGCGGCCCCTGCCGGGCCGCGGAAAGTGAGCGTTCCCGATGGCCACCTTCAACGCCGCGGACGTCAAGAAGCTCCGGGACGCCACCGGCGCCGGGATGATGGACTGCAAGAAGGCCCTCGACGAGGCCGACGGTGACGTCGAGGCCGCCAAGAAGATCCTTCGCGAGAAGGGCGAGGCGAAGTCCCTGAAGCGCGGGTCGGAGCGTGTCGCGAGCAACGGCCTCGTCGCCGTCCAGGGTGCGGCGATGGTCGAGATCGCCACCGAGACCGACTTCGTGGCCAAGAGCGAGGAGCTCCAGCGCGTCGCCCAGCAGGTGGCCGACGCGGTCGCCGCCGCCGGCACCGCCGAGCTGGTCGAGGTCGCCGCGACGACGCTGCCGGGCGGGGCGACGGTCAGCGACACGATCGCGGACCTGAACGCCCGCCTCGGGGAGAAGATCGAGCTCCGCCGGGTCGTCCTGCTCGAGGGCACCATCGCGACCTACCTGCACCGGCGCGACCCGGGCCTGCCGCCCCAGGTGGGTGTGCTCGTGTCCTACACCGCCACCGGTGACGCGGATGCGGCGCAGGCCACCGCCCGCGGCGCGGCCATGCAGGTCGCGGCCATGCGGGCCGGCTACCTGACGCGCGCCGACGTCCCCGCCGGGGTCGTCGACGCCGAGCGGGACATCGCGACCACCCTGGCGCACAACGAGGGCAAGCCCGAGGCGGCGGTGTCGCGCATCGTCGAGGGCCGCGTGAACGGCTTCTTCAAGGAGGCCGTCCTGCTCGAGCAGGAGTCGGTCATCGAGCCCAAGCGCACGGTCGCCCAGGTGCTCGGCGACGCGGGCGTCACGGTCACCGGGTTCGCGCACTTCGAGGTCGGCGCGGCCTGAGCGTGGCCGACGCCGAGGCGAGCACCGAGCCGATCCCCGAGCGGGCCGAGTCCGGGCCGTCGCCCGTCCGCCAGGTCGGGTGGCGGCCCGGCGGCCGGCTGCCGCACCGGGTCGTGCTGAAGCTGTCCGGTGAGGCGTTCGGCGGCGGCCGCCTCGGGGTCGACCCCGACGTGGTCTCCGACATGGCGCGCCAGATCAAGTCCGTGGTCGACGACGGGGTGCAGACGGCTGTCGTCGTCGGCGGGGGCAATTTCTTCCGTGGCGCCGAGCTCCAGCAGCGCGGCATCGACCGTGCCCGCGGGGACTACATGGGCATGCTCGGCACCGTCATGAACTGTCTGGCCCTGCAGGACTTCCTCGAGCGGGCCGGGACCGCGACCCGGGTCCAGACGGCCATCGCCATGGGTCAGGTCGCGGAGCCCTACATCCCGCGGCGTGCGGTCCGGCACCTCGAGAAGGGTCGCGTCGTGATCTTCGGCGCCGGTGCCGGGATGCCCTACTTCAGCACGGACACGGTGGCGGCCCAGCGGGCCCTGGAGATCGGCGCCGACGTCCTGCTCATGGGCAAGGCCGGCGTCGAGTACGTCTACGACAGCGACCCGAAGACCAACCCGGACGCGCGCCGCTACGACCGGCTGACCTACGACGAGTTCCTGGCGAAGAACCTCCGGGTCGCCGACGCCGGGGCGATCAGCCTGGCGCGCGACAACGACCTCCCGATCGGGTTCTTCGGCCTCGACGCCGCCAACTCGATCGAGGCCGCTGTCCGCGGCCAGCGCGTCGGGACCGTCGTCAGCCGCTGACCGGCCCGCCGCCGACGGGACCGCCGGCCGCCGACGAGGCCGTCCACGGTCCGCCCGCAACGGTCCGGTCGAGTCGCCGGCGGCCGCGCGGGCGCGGGCGATGAGAGCATGCACCGACGAGGACGAAGGGGAACGCGATGAGCATCGAGACCGTGCTGGCCGACGCCGGCGAGAAGATGGACAAGGCGATCGAGGTCGCGCGGGAGGAGCTGGCGTCCATCCGCACCGGACGCGCGCACCCGGCGATGTTCGCCAAGCTGACCGCCGATTACTACGGCACCCCGACGCCGCTGAACCAGATCGCGTCGGTGCACATCCCCGAGCCCCGCCAGGTGCTGATCACCCCCTACGACAAGTCCGCGATGGGCGCGATCGAGCGCGCGCTGCGCGACTCCGACCTCGGGGTCAACCCCAACAACGACGGCGCCGTCATCCGGCTGTCGCTGCCGCAGCTCACCGAGGACCGCCGCCGCGACTTCGTGAAGCTGGCCCGCGGCCGCGCCGAGGACTCCCGGGTGTCGGTCCGGGCGATCCGCCGGACGGCCAAGGAGGGTCTGGACCGGATGGTCAAGGACGGCGACGCCGGCGAGGACGAGGTCAACCGGGCCGAGAAGTCCCTCGAGGTGACGACGAGGAAGCACGTCGACTCCGTGGACGACCTGCTGCGCCGCAAGGAGACCGAGCTCCTCGAGATCTGAGCCCGCCGCCCCGGAGGACCGGGGCGGCGGGCACCCGGGTCGGCGACGCCGCCGGCGCCGGGACACGGCACCACCCGCGCGGGACCGGGCGCGCGGGACAGCACCGAGGACGGCACGAGCACTCGGGGGAGGGGACGCCATGGCGGGATCGACCGTCGCGCCGACCGCCCGCCCCCCGGGCCGGTCCGGGCGCAACCTGCCGTCGGCGGTCGGCATCGGGCTGCTGCTGGGCGCCATCGTCGGCGCCTCCCTGTTCGTCGTGCGGTGGCTGTTCGTCCTGTTCGTCGCGGCCGCGGTCGTCATCGCGGTGCTGGAGATCTCCGGGGCGCTGGCCCGCCGGGCGCTGGTGGTGCCGCGGGCGCTCGTGCTCACCGGCTGCCTGGCCGTCGTCGTGGCGGCGACCTTCGCGGGGCCGCTCGGGCTCGTCGTCGCCGCCACCCTCGCGGTGACCGCGGTGATCATGACGACGCTGGTGGTCCCGGCGCGGACCCCGGCGTCCCCGACCGGGACCGGCCGGGGTGCCCGCACCGTGCCCGACGCACGCGACACCGCGGGCGCGCTGTTCGTGATCGGCTGGATCGGGGTGCTCGCCGGTTTCGCCTGCCTGCTGCTGCGCCCGGGTGACGGGTCGTGGCGGACCTTCACCTTCGTCCTGGTCGTCGTGTGCTCCGACACGGGCGGCTTCGCGGCCGGCGTCCTCGCCGGGCACCACCCGATGGCCCCGCGGATCAGCCCGAAGAAGTCCTGGGAGGGCTTCGGCGGCTCGGTGGTGCTCGCGGTCGCCGCGGCGGTCTTCGGGGTCGTGGTCCTGCTGCACGGCCGCTGGTGGGCCGGGGTCGTCCTGGGCCTGGTGGTGGTCGTCGCGGCCGTCCTCGGCGACCTCGCCGAGAGCCTCGTCAAGCGCGACCTCGGGGTGAAGGACATGAGCTCGCTGCTGCCCGGGCACGGCGGGGTGCTCGACCGCCTCGACTCGATGCTGCTCTCCGCGCCCGCCGCGTGGGCCGTGCTCGCCCTCCTGGTCGCCGCGCCGAGTGGGAGTGTGTGGGGATGACCGCCACGACCCTGTCGCCCGCCGGGGCCGCCGCACCGACCACCGCACCCTCCGGGGCGACCGCCGTCGGGGCGACCGTCTCCGCCGCGACCGCGACCGCGACCGCGATGGCGACCTCGACCGCGACGGCCGTGTCGGTGCCCCTGCCCACCCCCGGCCGGCGGC
>CAXSIB010000317.1:0-4351 GCA_964237095.1 uncultured Actinomycetales bacterium | reverse complement strand
GTCGTAGAAGCCCACGAGCACGTCGTCGTCGACCCGCAGGTCCGCGCGCCGGCTCTTCTCCTGCAGCGACTCGACCTCGGCGACGAGCTCCCGGTTGCGTCGGGCGAACGCGTGGTGGGTCTCCCAGTCGCCCTCGACGAGGGCGTTGCGGATGAACAGCTCCCGGCACAGCACCGGGTCGATGTCGCTGTAGAGCGCGGGCCGGCCGGCGACGATCGGCAGCCCGTACAGGGTGACGGTCTCCGACGCGACGACGGCGCCGCGCTTCTTGGCCCAGTGCGGGCCCGCGTAGGACCGCTTGACCAGGTGTCCCGCCAGGGACTCCAGCCACACCGGGTCGATCCGCGCGACGGTCCGCGCGAACAGCCGCGAGGTCTCCACCAGCTCCGCGGCGACGACCCACCGCGGGGGCCGCCGGGACAGCGCCGAGCCCGGGAAGACCGCGAACTGGGTGCCCCGGGCGCCGCGGAAGTCCCGGCCGTCCTCGGTGCGCATGCCGATGTTGGAGAGCAGCCCCGCCAGCAGGGACTGGTGGACGGCGGCCGGGTCGGCCACCGCGGCGCCGGCGGACTCCGTCGGGTCCTCGTCGGCGCCTCCCGAGCTCCCGGCGCCGCCGTCGTCCGGGTCGTCGGTGTCGAAGCGCCCGGCGACCTCCCCGACGCTCAGCCCGAGCGGGCGGACCGCCTGCCGCAGCTGGCCGACGAGGTCCTGCCACTCCCGGATCCGCAGCACGTTCAGGTACTCCGCCCGGCAGCGGCGGCGGAACGCCGAGGACGACAGCGTCCGCTGCTGGTCACGGAGATAGCGCCAGAGGTTGAGGATCCCGAGGAAGTCCGAGGTCGGGTCGGCGAAGCGGGCGTGCGCGGCGTCCGCCGAGCCCCGCTTCTCCACCGGCCGCTCGCGCGGGTCCTGCACCGACAGGGCCGCCGCGACCACCAGGACCTCGGCCAGGCAGCCCTTCGGCCCGGCCTCGAGGATCATCCGGCCGAAACGGGGGTCGATCGGGATGCCGGCGAGGCGGCGCCCCAGCGGGGTGAGCCGGAGCTCCGCGGCGCCGTCGCCGTCCAGGGCGCCCAGCTCGGTCAGCAGGGCGACGCCGTTGCGGACGTCACGGCGGTCGGGGGGGTCGAGGAAGCCGAAGTCCTCGACCGCCCCGAGGCGCAGCGAGGTCATCGCGAGGATCACCGAGGCCAGGTTGGTGCGCAGGATCTCCGGGTCGGTGAACTCCGGGCGGGACTCGAAGTCCGTGCGGGAGTAGAGCCGGATCGCGATCCCCGGCGCGACCCGCCCGCAGCGCCCGGCGCGCTGCGCGGCCGACGCCCGGGAGATGGCCTCGACCGGCAGCCGCTGGACGCCGGTCCGCCTGCTGTAGCGGGAGATCCGGGCCGTGCCGGTGTCGACGACGTACCGGATCCCGGGGACGGTCAGCGACGTCTCGGCCACGTTCGTCGCGAGCACCACCCGGCGCCCCGGGTGCGCGGAGAACACCCGGTGCTGCTCGGCGGCCGACAGCCGCGCGTAGAGCGGCAGCACCTCGAACGCGCCGCCGCCGCGGCGGCCCGCGCCGCTCTCGGCGAGGGCGTCCGCGGCGTCGCGGATCTCCCGCTCCCCGGAGCAGAACACGAGGATGTCCCCGGGGCCCTCGGCGGCCAGCTCCGCGACGGCCTGGCTGATCGCGCCGGCCTGGTCCTCGGCCTCCAGCGCCTGCTCGTCGGGGTCGGCGACCTCCTCGAGCCCCGCCTCGGCATCGGCGTCGGACTCGGCACCGGCACCGGCGGTGGCGTCCCGGGTCCCGCCCGGAGCGGGCGCGTCGGTGCGATCGGGCAGGTCGGCCACGAGCGGGCGGTACCGGACCTCGACGGGGAAGCCGCGGCCGGACACCTCGACGACGGGCGCCCCGCCGAAGTGCGCGGCGAACCGCTGCGGGTCGATGGTCGCGGAGGTGATCACCAGCTTGAGGTCCGGGCGCCGGGGGAGGAGCTGGCGCAGGTACCCGAGCAGGAAGTCCACGTTCAGGCTGCGCTCGTGGGCCTCGTCGATGATCACCGTGTCGTAGGCGAGCAGCAGGCGGTCGCGGTTCAGCTCGGCCAGCAGGATCCCGTCGGTCATCAGCTTCACCGCGGTCTGCGGGCCGACCCGGTCGGTGAACCGGACGGCGTACCCGACCGCCCCGCCGATCTCGGTGTCGAGCTCCTCGGCGATGCGCTCGGCCACCGTCCGGGCGGCCAGGCGGCGGGGCTGGGTGTGCCCGATCAGCCCGCGCACGCCGCGCCCGAGCTCGAGGCAGATCTTGGGAAGCTGGGTGGTCTTCCCCGAGCCGGTCTCCCCGGCCACGACGACGACCTGGTGGTCGCGGATCGCGTCGGAGATCTCCCCGATCCGGGCGGTGATGGGCAGCGCCTCGGGGTAGCTGACCACCGGGATCGCCGCGGCCCGGGTGGCCAGGTGCAGCTGGGCCTCGGCGATCCGGTCCGCGAGCCGCTCGAGACGGGCGGGGTCCGGCCGTCGCCGCAGCCGGTCGAGCTCCCCGCCGAGGCGGTCCGCGTCGGCGATCGAGGTGGCGGTGAGGCGTTCGCGCAGCTCGGCCAGGAGGAACCGGTCCGGCGGGCCCGCCGCCTCGCCGGGGGAGAGGGAGGCCGGGGCGGCCGTGAGCCCGACACCGGGACCGAGTGCACCCGGCGTGCTCGACATGAGACCCCCAGCGTAAGGCGGCGGTCCGGCGGGCCACCGGCGGCGGATCGAGTGTGGTGGTGTCAGAGTGAGAACGATCGGCGGTCGCACGGGACGGACCGCCGGCTGACACAGTTCGGACCCTCGCCACCGGGGACGGGCGCCAGCCGTCCCGGGGCCGTCCGGTACGAGGTCGCCTGGGTAGGGGGAGCAGACGTGGACGGGTCGGGATCGGTCGTGGCCGTGCGCGGCCTGAGCAAGCGGTTCGGGGCGACGGCGGCCCTGGTGGACGTCGACCTCGACGTCCGCGCCGGCTCGGTGCTCGCCCTCCTCGGGCAGAACGGCGCCGGGAAGTCGACGCTCATCAAGATCCTCGCCGGGGTGTACGCGGCCGACGCCGGCTCGGTGACGATCGCCGGGGCGCCGCTCGGCAGCGCGGCCGCGGCCGGCCAGATCGCGTTCCTGCACCAGGACCTCGGGCTGGTGGACGGCCTCACGGTCGCCGAGAACATCTCCCTGGGCACCCGCTACCCCCGCCGCGGGCCGTTCATCGGCTGGCGGACCGTACGGGAGCGGGCCGTGCGGGCGCTCGCGGTGGTCGGCGCGGACCTCGACCCGGGCACCCGGGTCGCGGAGCTGTCGCGGACCGAGCGGTCCCTGACCGCGATCGCCCGGGCGCTGGTCGACGACGTGCGGGTGCTCGTCCTCGACGAGCCCACCGCGAGCCTGCCGGTCGACGAGACCGAGCGGCTGTTCACGGTCCTGCGCTCGCTGCGCGACTCCGGGCTGGGCCTGCTGTACGTCTCCCACCGCCTCGACGAGGTGTTCTCGATCGCCGACGAGGTGACGATCCTGCGTGACGGCAGGGTGGTCCGCGACGCCATGGTCGCGGACACCAGCCCCGCCGAGGTGGTCGCGGACATCGTCGGCCGGCGCCCGGTGCCCGCGCCGCCCCCGGTGCCGGTCGCGGCGGGCGGCGACGACCGCCCGGCCCTGGCGCTGCACGACCTCGTCGGCGAGCGGTTCGGCCCGGTGTCCTTCGACCTGCGCCGCGGTGAGGTCCTCGCCCTCGTCGGGCTGGCCGGGGCCGGGCACGCGGAGCTGGGGCGGACGGTGTTCGGCGCGCTGCCGGTCGCGGCCGGCACGATGGCCGCGGACGGCGAGTCCTACGCGCCGCGCGCGACCACCGACGCGGTCCGCCGGGGCCTCGGCTTCGTGACGTCCAACCGCGCCGAGGAGGGTCTCGGCCTGGAGCTGACCGTCGCGGAGAACCTGCTGCCCAACCCGGCGGTCCGCGGGCAGCGGCCGTGGACGCTGCGCCGCCACCGCGTCGAGCGGGTCGAGGCCGACGCCCTCGTCCGCCGGTTCGACATCCGCCCGGCGGACTCCGGGGTGGCCGTCTCCGGGCTGTCCGGTGGCAACCAGCAGAAGGTGATCCTCGCGCGGTGGCTGTCCACGGGCGCGCGGGTGCTGGTGCTCGAGGAGCCGACCGCGGGCGTGGACGTGGGGGCGAAGAGCGAGCTGTACACCCTGCTGGAGGACGCCCTCGCCCGCGGGGTGGCCGTCGTCATCGTCTCGACGGACTTCGAGGAGGTCGCGGCCGTGAGCCACCGGGCGCTGGTCGTCCGCGACGGGCTCGTCGTGAGCGAGATCCCGCGGGCGGAGCTCAGCGTCGCCCGCC
>CAXSIB010000316.1:0-4365 GCA_964237095.1 uncultured Actinomycetales bacterium | reverse complement strand
GGTGGACGCGGCGCTGACGATCGCGGCGGCGGCCGCCGGGACGGTCTTCGTGGCGGACGCCCCCGGCACGGGCACGACGCTGCTCGCCGACGCGCGATCCGCGCCGGTGCCGCACTTCGGCGGCGCCTCCGCGGCCGCCCACCGCGCCGCGGGCGGTGTGGAGATCAGCGCTCTCGTCCCGGCGGACCTCCGGCGGGACGTCGACACGACGGCGGACCTGGCCGATGCCGTCCGGCTCGGGGTCGGACCGGCCACGGCCGCCGCCCTCGCGGCCGACCCGGCGGGCTGACCACCCCGGCGGTCACCGACCGGCCGCGATCGCCCACACCGTCAGGGGTCCTGGCCGCGGCGCGAGCCGCGACCCCGTGCGGGCACCGACCCCAGGACGGCCGGCGGGGGACGGCATGACGGCCCGGGCCGGCGGTGTGCCGACCCGGGCCGCGTGCACTCCCGGCCGCCGGGGCACGCGCGCCCCGGCGTCGAACGGTGGTTCAGGACTTGCGGGCGGCCCGCTTCGCGGGGGCGGCCTTGGCCGGGGCCGCGGCGGCGGTCTTCGAGGCCGTCGCCTTGGTGGCGGTCTTCGCGGCGGTGGCCTTGGCGGGCGCCGGCTCCGCGGTCTTCGTGGCCCGCTTGGCGGGCGCGGCCTTGGCGGGGGCGGCGGCCGTGGTCTTGGCCGCGGCCGTCTTCGTGGCCCGCTTGGCCGGCGCGGCGGCCGGCGTCGGGGTGGGCGCGACGGCGGCGGTCTTCGTGGCCCGCTTGACGGGTGCGGGTGCGGGTGCGGGTGCGGCGGCGGTCACGGCGGCCACGGCGGTCTTCTTGGCCGCGGGGACCCGGGCGAACTTCTTCTCGCCGCTGACGTAGGCCTTCAGCTCGGCGCCGGGACGGAAGCGCGGGACCGAGGTCTTCTTCTTCTTCACCGAGGCACCGGTGGCGGGGTTGCGGACCGTGCGGGCGGGCTTCTCCAGCTTCTCGAAGACACCGAAGCCGGTGATCCCGACCTTCTCCCCCGTCACCACCGTGCGGGTGACGGTGTCCAGCACCGCCTCGAGGGCCTCCGACGCCGTCCGGCGATTGCCGTCGAACTTGGTCGCGAGAGCATCGATCAGTTGGGCTTTGTTCACGGCGAACCTCCGCGCTGTAGAGGTCGGGGTCCATTCCCGACTCGGTGCCGACGCACGCAGGGATGGAGAACACGGCGTGGCTGCACAATCATCACAGAAGATGCGCGCTTTCGCGTCACCGACGCGTGCGGTTCCGCACCGGGTCGTCCGCGGACCCCCAGCACACGGGCGCTTCCGTGGCCCGCTCGGGGCTCACGAGCGCCGCCTCCCGACCGTGGTCGGGCCGCCACAGCGGCCCGGACCTCAGCCGGCGTGGACGATCTCGGGCAGCGTGCGCGGCTTGTGGGCCGGCCGGTGGGACTCGAACTCGTCGATCGAGGTCACGGACCGCAGTGTGAGCGAGATGTCGTCGAGGCCCTCGAGCAGCCGCCAGCGGGTGTAGTCGTCCACGCCGATGGGCGCGAGCACGACGCCGTCGGCGGTCGAGACCTCCCGGCGGAGCAGGTCGACGGTCACCTCGGTGCCCGGGGCGTTGTCGAGCACCTTCCACAGCAGCTCGATCGTCTCCTCCGACGTGGTCGCCGCCAGGAGCCCGGCCTTGCCCGCGTTGCCCCGGAAGATGTCACCGAACCGGACCGAGAGCACCGCGCGGAAGCCGTAGTCCGACAGTGCCCACACGGCGTGCTCGCGGGAGGACCCGATCCCGAAGTCCGGGCCGGCCACGAGGACGCTGCCCGCCCGGTAGGCCGGGGCGTTCAGGACGAACGTCGGGTCCGAGCGCCAGGAGTGGAACAGCGCGTCCTCGAAGCCGGTCCGGGTGACCCGCTTCATGAACGAGGCCGGGATGATCTGGTCGGTGTCGACGCTGCCGCGGCGGAGCGGCACGCCGACTCCGGTGTGGCTGGTGAACGGCTGCACGTGGTCCTCCGGGACGGGCTGGGTGGGAACGGATCGGGAGCGCTTCTGAGCGGGGTGGGGACGGGCCGGCGGCGGTGCGGGGGCGGGGCATCCCGGCGGCGGGCCGGCGGGACGCCCCGTCCCGTCAGGCCTGTGCGGGCTGGAGGTCCTCCGGCGAGGCGAGCCGGCCCACCACCGCGGTGGCCGCCGCGACGGCCGGGGAGACGAGGTGGGTGCGCCCGCCCCGGCCCTGGCGGCCCTCGAAGTTCCGGTTGGAGGTGGACGCCGACCGCTCCCCCGGGGCGAGCTGGTCGGGGTTCATGCCCAGGCACATCGAGCACCCGGCCGACCGCCACTCCGCCCCGGCGGCGAGGAAGACCTCGTCGAGACCCTCGGCCTCGGCGACCGCCTTCACCTGCATCGAACCCGGGACCACCAGCATCCGCACGCCGTCCGCGACCCGGTGGCCGCCGATGACGGCGGCGGCGGCGCGGAGGTCCTCGATCCGGCCGTTGGTACAGGAGCCGAGGAACACCGTGTCCACACCGATGTCGCGCATCGGCGTCCCGGCCGTGAGGGCCATGTAGGTCAGCGCCCGCTCGGCGCTCACGCGCTCGTTGGCGTCGGTGCAGGACGCCGGGTCCGGGACCCGGCCCGACAGCGGCACGCCCTGACCCGGGTTCGTGCCCCAGGTGACGAAGGGCGCCATGACCGACGCGTCGAGGACGACCTCGCGGTCGAAGACGGCCCCCGGGTCGGTCCGCAGCTCGCGCCAGTCGGCCAGCGCCGCATCCCACTCGGCGTCCTGCGGCGCGTGCGGACGGCCCTTCAGGTAGGCGAACGTGGTCTCGTCGGGTGCGACCATCCCGGCGCGGGCGCCCCACTCGATCGACATGTTGCAGACCGTCATCCGGCCCTCCATCGACATGTCCCGGAACGCCTCGCCGCGGTACTCGACCATGTAGCCCGCGCCGCCGCCGGTCCCGACCTCGGCGATCAGCGTCAGCACGAGGTCCTTCGGGGTGACCCCGGGCGGCAGCGTGCCGTCGATGGTGACCGCCATGGTCTTCGGCCGCGGCTGGGAGAGGGTCTGGGTGGCGAGCACGTGCTCGACCTCCGACGTGCCGATCCCGAACGCCAGTGCACCGAACGCCCCGTGGGTGGAGGTGTGGGAGTCCCCGCACACCACGGTCGTGCCGGGCTGGGTCAGGCCGAGCTGCGGGCCGATGATGTGGACGATCCCCTGCTGGGCGTCGCCCATGCTGTGCAGGCGGACTCCGAACTCGTGGCAGTTCCGGCGCAGCGTGTCGACCTGCGTCCGGGACACCAGGTCGCTGATGGGCTGGTCGATCGCCAGCGTGGGCACGTTGTGGTCCTCGACCGCGATCGTCAGGTCGGGGCGACGGACCGGGCGGTCGGCCAGGCGGAGCCCGTCGAAGGCCTGCGGGCTGGTCACCTCGTGCACCAGGTGGAGATCGATGTAGAGCAGGTCCGGCTCACCGGGCGCCGACCGGACGACGTGGGCGTCCCACAGCTTGTCCGGCAGGGTGCGCGGTCCGGCCCCCGGTGCGCCGGCCGCCGCCGGTACGCCGCCGGTGTCGTCCCCGGTCGTCCCGTGGTCGTGGTCGCTGGTCATGGTCATCGCCCTTCCTGGCAACGCGGTGGGGTCCGGGGTGGTCCCGGCTCCTGCTCGTCCGTCCCGGCGGTGGGCCGGGGTCGTGCTGGTGCCGGCCCGGTGTGCTGTCCCGGTGCCGGGTGCGTCCCGCACCCGCGGCGCCCACGGTCCCCGGGAAGCCGTCGCACAGGCAGTTGCATCTCACACTCCGAGACGCCAGTATCGAGACATGGACAACACTAGCGGCGTCGGCGTGCTGGACAAGGCCGCCGCGGTGCTGGACGCCCTGGAGGCCGGGCCGGCGACGCTGGCCGGTCTCGTCGCCGCGACCGGGCTCGCCCGGCCGACCGCGCACCGGCTCGCGGTCGCCCTCGAGCACCACGGCCTGCTGGCGCGGGACCTGCGCGGGCGGTTCGTCCTCGGCCCCCGCCTCACCGAGCTCGCGGCCGCGGCCGGGGAGGACCGGCTCATCGCCGCCGCCGGCCCCGTGCTGAACCGGCTGCGCGACCTGACCGGGGAGTCGGCCCAGGTCTACCGCCGCCAGGGCGAGCACCGGGTCTGCGTCGCCGCCGCCGAACGCCCGTCCGGGCTGCGCGACACCATCCCGGTGGGCACCCAGCTGACCCTGAAGGCCGGCTCGGCGGCGCAGGTGCTGCTCGCCTGGGAGGAGCCGGACCGCCTCCACCGGGGACTGCAGGGCGCCCGGTTCTCGGCGCAGGCCCTCGCGGCCGTGCGGCGCCGCGGCTGGGCCGCGAGCGTGGCCGAGCGCGAGCCCGGCGTCGCGTCGGTCTC
>CAXSIB010000315.1:0-4392 GCA_964237095.1 uncultured Actinomycetales bacterium | reverse complement strand
GGGGCGCCGCGGCGGTGTCGGTGCTGCCGCTGTCGGGCGTGCCGGGCCGGGGCTCGTTCGAGGTCATGCCCGCACTCTGCATCGACCGCGCTGAGAGGACGCTGAGACCCCGCCGGCCGGTCACCGCGCGGGAGCGGGCGGCACGGCTGCCCACGTGCGTCCCGCACGACCTTCCGGAGCCCCGCGATCGGCGCCGCGGGACCTCGCCGGGGGCGATCGGCGGGGACGGTCCCGCGAGGTCGGGCGAGGCGGCACGCTGGGGGCGTGCGCGTGCTGGTCGTCGAGGACGAGGAGCGGATGGCGCGCGCCCTGGCCCGGGGGCTGCGCGCGGAGGGCGTCGCGGTGGACGTCGCCGTCGACGGTGAGCAGGGGCTGGCGATGGCCCGCCGCGGCGGCTACGACGCCCTCGTCCTCGACCTCATGCTGCCCCGGCTGTCCGGCTACCGGGTCTGCCAGGCACTGCGCGCGGAGGAGAACTGGGTGCCCGTCCTGATCCTCTCCGCGAAGGACGGCGAGTACGACCAGGCCGACGCCCTCGACTACGGCGCCGACGACTTCCTGGCCAAGCCGTTCTCGTACGTGATCCTGCTGGCCCGCCTGCGCGCGCTGCTGCGGCGGGGCCGCCCCGACCGCCCCGCGGTGCTCGCCGCGGGGGACCTGAGCCTCGACCCGGCCAGCCGGACGGTCACCCGCGGCACGACGGTGGTCGACCTGACCCCGCGGGAGTTCGCGCTGCTGGAGTACCTGCTCCGCCACCGCGGCGAGGTCGTCTCCAAGGCCGCGCTGCTCACCCACGTCTGGGACGGCCCGCTCGACGGGACCGGGGACAGCAACGTCGTCGAGGTCTACACGGGCTACCTCCGGCGCAAGATCGACGTCCCGTTCTCCCGGGCCGCGGTGCAGACGGTGCGCGGGTTCGGCTACCGCCTGGCGGCGGACGGGGGCTGAGCGGTGGCGACCGCGGCCCGCCGTCGTCGGGCGCTCGGCGCGTGGTGGTCGCGGCGGACCGTCCGGGCCCGGATCACCCTGCTCGCGACGGTGCTGGTCGCGGTCGCCGTCGCCGCCGCCGGCGTCCTCGCGGTGCGCCTGCTCGGGTACGTGCTCCTCAAGACGGTCGACGACGGCGCCCGGTCGCAGGCCGTCCAGATCGCCGCGCTGGTCAGCCGCGGGCAGGTGCCCGACCCGCTCCCGGCCTTCGGCGGGACGGCGGCGCTGCAGGTGGTCGACGGGTCCGGCCACGTCCTGGCCGCCTCCGCCGGTGGTGACCGGCTCGTGCCGCTGGTGCCGAGGACCCAGCTCGCAGCGGTCCGCCGGGGCGCCGTCCTGGACCTGCCCGCGGCCCGCCTGGCGGGGTCCGACCCGATCCGGGTGCTCGGCGCGGCAGCCGACCGGGACGGCAGCCCGCGGACCGTGCTGGTCGCGGTGTCCGCCGAGGACGTCACGCACAGCGTCCGCCTCGTCGCGGTCGCGGCCGGGATCGGCGGCCCGCTGTCGATCGTCGCGTTCGCGGTCGCCTGCTGGATGCTGACCGGGTCGGCGCTGCGGCCGGTCGACGTCCTGCGCCGGGGGGCGACGCGCATCACCGACGCGGGCTCGCGCCAGCGGCTGCCCGTGCCGCCGGCCCGTGACGAGGTCCGCGCGCTCGCCGAGACCCTCAACGCGATGCTCGACCGGCTCACCGCGGCCGCCGCCGCCCAGCAGGCCTTCGTCGCCGACGCGGCCCACGAGCTGCGCAGCCCGGTCGCGTCGCTGCGCGTCCAGCTCGAGGTCGAGCGCGACCACCCCGACCCGGCGGCCTGGCCCGAGACGGTGGCCGACCTGCTCACCGACCTGGGGCGCCTGGAGCGGCTCGTGTCGGACCTGCTCGCGCTCGCCCGGGCCGAGCAGGGCGACGCCCGCGCCCGGTCCGGGCTCGTCGATCTCGCGGCCGTGGCCCGGGCCGCCGCCGCCGACCCGGCGCTGGTCCGCGAGGGCGTCCGCGTCGAGGTCCGGGAGGCCGTCGAGGCACCGACCGGGGTGACGCTGGTCCGGGGCGACCCGGACGCGCTCCGCGGCGTGATCACCAACCTGCTCGCGAACGCGGTCCGGCACGCGTCGTCGCAGGTGGGCGTGTCCGTGGTCCGCCGGTCCGGCGGACACCGATCGGCCGGGTCGGGGCCGGGCAGCGGCGGGACCGGGACCGGCGGGCGAGCCGGCGGCTCGACGCGGGCCGGACCGGCCGGACCGGTGGGACCGGCGCCGGACGTCGTCGTCCTCACCGTGGCCGACGACGGCCCGGGCATCCCGGCCGCCGACCGGGACCGGGTGTTCGACCGCTTCACCCGGCTCGACCCCGCCCGCGGCCGGGAGCGCGGCGGCGCCGGCCTCGGGCTGGCGATCGTCGCGCGCCTCGTCGCCGCCCACGGCGGCACGATCACCCTGGCCGACACCCGTGCGCCCGGCCCACTCGCCGACACCCACACCCCCGGATCCCCCGCTGACGCCCGCGCACCCGGCCACCCCGGACCTCCCGACCCGGACGCTCGGTCCGGCTCGGCCGGACCTGGCCTGCGGGTGACGGTCGAGTTCCCGGCCGCCTCGCCGGCCGAGGGCCGCTGAGCCGGAGTCCGGCCATCCCCCCGACGTCGGAACCGGGCTGGTAGGCCACTGGTAGCGTGCTACCAGTGAAGACCACCATCGACTCCGTCGGCCGGGTCGTCGTGCCGAAGGCCCTCCGGGACGCCCTCGGTCTGACCCCGGGCTCCGTGCTCGACCTGTCCCGCTACGGCGCCGGCCTCCACCTCGTCCCGTCGGGTCGCACCGCCCGCCTCGTCGAGGAGGACGGCGTGCTGGTGGCCACCGGCGACGGGACGGTCGACGACGACGTGGTCCTCGGGCTGGTCGACGACGGCCGTCGTTGAGCACGCCGCCCGGGAGCGTCCTCGCGCTCGACACGAGCGTCGCGGTCCCGCTCCTGGTCCGGCGCCACGCCGCGCACGCCGTTGTCGTCCGGTGGTGGGCGGGACGGCCGGTCGCGCTGTGCGGGCACGCGGTCGCCGAGACCTACTCGGTGCTGACCCGCCTGCCGGGGGACCTGCGCCTCGACCCCGCCGACGCGGCGCACCTGATCGGCCTCCGCTTCGGGCCGCCCCTGATGCTGGACGCCGAGACCGCCCGGACGCTGCCGGACGTGCTCGGACGCCTCGGGATCGCCGGCGGTGCGGTGTCCGACGCGCTCGTCGGGCTGGCGGCCGTCACGCACGGCGCCGAGCTCGCCACCCGTGACACCCGGGCGCGATCGACCTACGAGGCGGTCGGGGCTCGCACGGTGCTCGCGCTCTGACCCGCCCTCCGCAGCGGTGCCCGGACCTCCCCGTGGTCGAGGAGCCGGGCGCGTCGTCCGCGGAAGCCCGGCGGCGGCCGGGGCGGCTCGAGTGCGGCCCGCCACTGGACCGACCCCGGCCACGACCACGTGTGTCACGCTCCGGCGTGCACGGTTACTCACCGTTGCACGGCCCGAAGCAGAGGACTCCGATGACCTCGCCCTCTCGTTCTCCTCGCCCGTCTCGTCCGTCCGGTCCCGCCCGTCCGGCCGACCCGCAGGGTCCTGACCGGCTCGGCCGGGCGCCGCGACCGCCGTTGCGAGCGCGCCGGTCGACCGGTCGCCGACGGGCGTGGACGGTGGTCCCGGTGGCCGCGCTGATGGGCGCGGCCGCCGTGCTCCCCGCCGCCGCCCTGCCCGCCACCGCCTCGGGACCGGCCCGGGTCCTGTCGGCACGACCGTCGGCGACCGCGCGGCGACCGGCCGCCCCGGTGATCACCAGTCCCGCGGCGGGCGCCGTCCAGTCGAGCCTGTTCGACGTGCGCGGCACCGGCCTGCCCGGGGCCCGGGTGACGGTGGAGCTGGACGATCTCGACGACCTCCTCGGCCTCGACACGGTCACCCGGACGGTCTACGTGCTGGCGGACGGGACCTGGGCCGTCGACCAGGCCGGCGGCGAGCCGCTCCCGCCGGGGGTCTGGCGGGTCAGCGCGACCCAGACCGCGGGCAGCCCGCCGTCCGCCGCCGCCCACCGCCTCACCACCGTCGGACCGACCGCCGGCTCCCCCGCGGCCCCCTTGATCGCCACCCCGACGTCGTCCTCGCGGCTGGACGGGCTGGCCCCGCACCTCTACGCCCGCGGGACCGGCACCCCCGGCGACACCCTCGTGCTCCGGATCCGCGTCACCGCCGTGCTCGGCCCCGCGGCGCTCCGGCTCACCTTCTACCTCGACGGCGGCGTGGTGCCGCGGACCGGGCGCTGGACGGCCGACCTGAACGCCAACCTGATCGGGTTCACCCTCGCCGACAGCGCCGCGGCCGCCGCGGCCGCCGCGCGGCCCACCGCGTCAGCCGGACGGCCCGCCGCGTCG
>CAXSIB010000314.1:0-4424 GCA_964237095.1 uncultured Actinomycetales bacterium | reverse complement strand
CCTGAGGGCGGTGCCCGTCGAGCCGATACGGTCACGCCCGGGGAGGACGCGCCTCCCCGGGGAATTCGACGGGAATCCGGGGGGACGAGTGACGGACACCGCACCGAGCTACGACGACGTCGTCGCGGCCGGCGCCCGCATCGGGTCGGTGGCCCACCGGACGCCGGTGCTGCGGTCCCGGCTGGTGGACGCGATCACCGGTGCGCAGGTGGCGTTCAAGTGCGAGAACCTCCAGCGGGGCGGGGCGTTCAAGTTCCGCGGGGCCTACAACGCCCTGTCCCGCTTCAGGCCCGAGCAGCGCCGGGCCGGTGTCGTGACGTACTCCTCGGGCAACCACGCGCAGGCGGTCGCGCTGTCCGCGAGCCTGCTCGACATCCCCGCGACGATCGTGATGCCGCTGGACGCGCCCGCCTCGAAGGTGGCCGCGACGCTCGCCTACGGGGCGGAGGTGATCACCTACGACCGCTACACCCAGGACCGGGAGGCCCTCGGTGCGGCCCTCGCCGCCGAGCGCGGCCTGACCCTCGTCCCGCCGTACGACCACCCCGATGTCCTGGCGGGACAGGGAACCGCGGCCCGGGAGCTGCTCGAGGACGTCGGTGACCTCGACGTCCTGCTGGTGCCCCTCGGCGGTGGCGGCCTGCTGTCCGGGTGCGCGCTCGCCGCCGGCGCGCTGTCCCCGGGCTGTGAGGTGTTCGGCGTCGAGCCCGAGGCCGGCGACGACGGGCAGCGGTCGTTCCGGACCGGGTCGATCGTGACGATCGAGACCCCGCGCACCATCGCCGACGGCGCCCAGACCCAGCACCTCGGCCGGCACACGTTCGAGGTCATCCGGCGGACCGTGACCGACGTGCTCACCGCCACCGACGCGCAGCTCGTCGAGTCGATGCGCCTGCTCGCGACCTACCTCAAGCTCGTGGTCGAACCCACCGGGACCCTCGGTCTGGCCGCGCTGCTGGCCGACCCGGACCGTTTCCGGGGCCGCCGCGTCGGCGTCGTGCTCAGCGGCGGCAACGTCGACCTCGACCGGTACGCGGCGCTGCTCGCCCACTGAGCCGCTCAGCGCCGGACCGCCCGTTCGTCAACCACCACCGGGCGCTGCCGGCCACCCGACCGCGGACGGGCCCGCAGTCACGACCAGGCGAAGGTCTCGTGGTGGATCTGCCGCACGGGACAGCCGAGCGCGCGGGCGTCGACGACCACGGTCCGGGTGAACCGCGGTGAGCCGCAGACGAACACATCACAGCGCCCGAGGTCGCCGCAGAGGCGGGTCAGCAGACCGCGGTCGAGCACGGTCTCGGCCCGGCCTCCCAGCAGGACGTGGAGCTCTCCGTGGTGGGCCGCGACGAGCTCGTCGAGCTCCCGGCCGAACACCACGCTCTCCTCGTCGGCGGCGAGCACGATCACCGTCAGCGCCGCGCACCGGGGCAGGTCCTCCAGCAGGGCACGGATCGGGGTGACCCCGATGCCGGCGCCGATGAGCACCAGCCGGTCGGTGCGCGCGGCGTGCCGGGTGAACCGGCCGTAGGGGCCCTCGATCAGCACACTCGAGCCGACCCTGATGCCCTGCAGGGCCCTCGACGCCCGGCCGAGGTCCTTCACCGTCAGCCGGACCCGGCCGTGGTCCGGCATCGCCGACACCGAGTAGGGGTGCGCGTGCCAGATCAGGTGGCGGACCAGGAACCGCCACTGGAAGTACTGCCCGCCGGACACCCGGAGCCGGTCGACGTCGCGGCCCTCGGAGATGACCGACACCACCCCGGGCGCCTCCGGGCGGACCTCGCTGACGACGAGGCGGTGGCGCAGGGTCCGGGTGAGGGGGACCAGGACCCGGTAGGTCACCACGAGCCCGGCCGTCCAACCCCACAGGGTGATCCAGCCCGCGGTCACGAGCGGGTGGCCGGGGAACGTCGGCCCCGTGAGGGTGTGCCAGAAGCAGAGGACCGCCGCCGGGTAGACGAGCAGGTGGACCGTCCACCAGCGGTGGTGCTGCAGCCGGCGCCGTGCCGCGCGCACCGACGACGTGAGCGCGGCGAGCAGCAGCAGCGCGAGCCCGAGGGTGGCGGTCATGACACTCGTGTGGTCGAGGAACTGCGTCGCGAACACCGACCGCGCCGACGACTGTTCGGCCTGCCCGCCGATCACGAGGACGGCGTGGGCCACCAGCAGGACGAGGGCGACCGGCGCGGTCCGCCGGTGCCAGTGCAGGAGCCGGTCCTGCCCGACCGCGCGTTCGAGCAGCGGGGGCCGCGCGGTGAGCATGACGGTGACCAGCAGGAGGTAGGAGCCCGTCGTCGCCGCGACGGCGCCGGCCAGCAGCAGGTGCCCGCCGGTCGCGTCGACCCGGGCCGGGGTCTCGCTGCGGAGGGTCGCGGCCACCGTGACGGCCAGCCCGGCGAGCGCCACCGCGACCGTCAGGACGGCCCACGGCGGGGAGGCCGCCGGCGCCAGGCGCACGAGGCGGGACGGGAGCCGGGCACGGATCGGACGGGGTGGGCGGATCACAGACCCCCCGCGGACCGGTGGGCGCCGGCGGCTTCCGGCTCCGCCCGCTCGGTCGAGCCCGGCCCCGTCCCAGGTTAGGGAGCACCGCCGCGGCGAACGTCATCGATGTGGGACCGGTGGACAACCATGAGTGACCAGGATCCCGACCTACTCGAGGTACGGACACCGGCTCCGGGGTTCAGGGACGGGCCGCGGAACACCCGGGTCCTACGCTGCGGTGTCCGTCGAGGCCGGTCCGACCGCCGGCTTCGAGACGGCGCCGGGGCGGTAGCTCAGCCGGTCAGAGCAGGGGACTCATAATCCCTGGGTCGTGGGTTCGAGCCCCACCCGCCCCACCCGCCCCAGTCGGACGGTCGACGGGCTGGGGGTCTCGGTCGAACCGGTCGAAGGCTTGGCTGGTCCGCGCCAGCGACTCGGCCATCACGGTGCCCAGCGGGACGTGGCCGTCGGAGTCGATCCAGCGGCGCAGCGCGACCTTGACCACACCCACTGCGATCTCGGCGACGACGGCGGCGGTCAGGTCGTCGACGCCGCGGGCCCGGAACGCGTCGGCGATGGCGTCGACGACGCTCTCCAGCTTGCGCAGCTCGCGCTCGCGCAGCCCCTCGTGGCCGGCGACGACGGCCCCGCGCCGCTTCAGCTGGTCGAGGCGTCCCTCGAACGCTGCGCCCAGCACCGGCAGCCCGCGGGCCACGACGGCCACCGGCCCGAGCCCGGGCGGGGCGTCCAGCACGAGCCGGGCCGCCAGCACCGGCATCTGGTCGGCATCGGCGAACAGCACTTCGCGCTTGTCGGTGAAGTGGCGGAAGAAGGTGCGGGTGGTGAGCCCGGCGCGGGCGGTGATGTCCGGGACGGTCACCGCGTCGAAGCCGTGCTCGGCGAACAGGTCCAGTGCCGCGCGTTCGAGGCGTTCCCGCGCGTCCGGTGCCCAGCGACCCATGGCCGCGAGCGTAGATGACACGCCGTGCCATCAACCGCTAGGGTGACGGCATGACGTGTCATCAACAGTTGGCGAGAGCGGCATGACGCAGACGAGCGAGGCCATCTGGGTGCTGGGGGCGACCGGCCGGTCCGGGCGGGGTATCGCCCGGCGCCTGCACGAGACCGGCCACCCCGTCGTGCTGGCTGGGCGCGACGCGGCCCGCCTCGCCCCGGTCGCGGCGGCCCTGGGAGGTGCGGGGGGTGTCGAGGTCGTCTCCGGGGACTTCGAGTCCCTGCTGGAGCAGCTGCACGGCGCGGCCCCGGCGGTCGTGGTCAACACCGTCGGCCCGTTCGCCCGCACCGCCGCGCAGGTCGTCGCGGCGTGCCCGCCCGGCACCGGGTACGTCGACATCGGCAACGAGCTCCCCGGTGTGCAGGCGGTCCTGGACGCCCACGACCGCGCCGTCGCCGCCGGCAGCACCCTGGTGGCCGGCGCCGGCTTCGGGGTGCTGGCCACCGAGAGCCCCGTCCTCCGCGTGTGCGAGGGCCGCCCCGCACCGGCGCGGGTGCGCGTCGACGCCATCCCGTCGCTGGCCTTCGAGGACGGCGTCATCGGGTCCGCGCTCGCCGGCAGCATGCTCGACGGCGCCCCCGACGGCGGCCGGTGCGTCCAGCACGGGCGCCTCGTCCGGTACCCGCTGGCCGGCGCCCGCCGGCGGTTCACCACCCCCGCCGGCGACGTCGTCACCACCGCCGCCCTCCCGACCGGGGACCTGCTCGCCGCGTGGCGCGCCAGCCGCGCCGATGCCGTCCTCTCCGCGACCTCGGCGATCCCCTCCGGGCCGGCCGTCCGCGCGGTGTTCCCGGTGCTGTCGCTGGTCCTCCGGTCCGCGGCCCTGCGGCGCTTCGCAATCGACCGGCTGGCCCGGGTGCCGCTGCGGGCGCGGGAACGCCCGACGGAGTTCTCCTGGGGCCACGCCCGCGCCGACTGGGCCGAC
>CAXSIB010000313.1:0-4425 GCA_964237095.1 uncultured Actinomycetales bacterium | reverse complement strand
GGACACCGCGACGGCGGCGGCGCGGCCGGTCGACCTCGGCGGGGCGAACGTCTGGGAGGCGGTGTGGTGCGGGCCGGGGGCCCTGGCCGCCGTCGTCTCCGACGGTCCCGGCGAGGAGAGCTGGTACGCCACCCGCCTGGTCCACGCGCGGCTCGGCGACCCCGCCGCGGTCACCGAGCTGTACCGGGGCGGGGTCCAGCTCGGGCGGCCCGCCGCGAGCCCGTCGGGGCGTCGGGTCGCCGTGGTCGAGGCGTTCTGCAGCGACCGCAGCCTCGTCGCCGGCTCGCTGGTCGTCCTCGACACGACCGCGCCGGACGCCCCGCCGGGGCGGCCGGACAGCGCCGGGGTCGACGTCACCCGGTGCTGCTGGCGGACCGAGGACGTGCTGGCGTTCATCGGGGTCCGCGGCCTGCGGACGGTCGCGGGCGAGGTCGACGTCGTCACCGGGGCGGTCCGCGAGACCTGGGTGAGCGACGGCTCGACCAGCGGCAGCCACCCGGAGGCGGCCTGGTCCGGCGACGGCACCGTGCACGCGGTCGCCGAGAGCTGGACCGCGGCGCCCCACCTCGTCACCGTGGCCGGCGGGACGGAGCGGACCGTCCTCGACCTCGCCCACGACGGCACCCGCGAGCTCGTGCGCCGGGCCGGCCGGATCGAGTCCCTCTCCTGGACCGCCCCCGACGGGGTCGTCGTCGAGGCGCTGCTCGTGACCCCGGCGGTCGGCGACGGCGGTTCTGTCCCGCTCGTCCTGGACATCCACGGCGGCCCGGTGTGGGCGTGGCGCAACCAGTTCCGGATGGGCCAGCACACGACGCCGCTGCTGGCCGCGCTCGGATTCGCGGTCCTGCTCCCGAACCCCCGGGGCAGCAGCGGCCGCGGGCAGGCCTACGCGCGCCTGGTCGAGCGCGACGTGTGCGGCCCCGACACCGACGACTTCCTGTCCGGCCTCGACCATCTGGTCGCGGCGGGGATCGCGGACCCCGCCCGGCTCGGGGTCACCGGCACCAGCTACGGCGGCACGATGGCCTGCTGGCTCCCGACGCAGGACACCCGGTTCGCGGCGGCGGTCCCGGTGTCCGGCGGCACCGACTGGGTCAGCTTCCACTTCACCACCGACATCCCGGACTTCGACCCGCTGGTCCTGCCCGGGGACGCCCTCGACCCGGGCGGGGAGTACGTCCGCCGGAGCCCGCTGACCCATGCGCGCCACGTGCGGACGCCGGTCCTGCACCTCGCCGGGGCGCGCGACACGTGTGTCCCGGTCGGGCAGGCGATGGAGTTCCACCGGGCGCTGAGCCTGCGCGGCGCGGTGTCCGAGCTCGTCGTCTACCCGCTGGAGGGACACGGGGTGCACGACTTCCCGGCGGTCGCGGACGCGGTCGAGCGGACCGTCGGGTGGTTCTGCCGCTACCTGACCGGTCCGGCGGCGACCTGATCCGGGTCGGGTCCGCAGTCGGGTGGGGGTCGACGGCTCGGTCTTGGCGGCTCAGTCCTCGCGGCGCCGTTCCTGCTTGAGCCGGCTGCGGTGGGCCTTGCCCTCCAGCCGGCGGCGTTCCGAGGCCTTCGTCGGCCGGGTCGTGCGCCGCCGCGGCCCGGGCGGCGCCGTCGCGTCCCGCAGGATCGCGAGCAGGCGCGCCCGGGCGGCGGCCCGGTTGCGCAGCTGCTCGCGGTGCTCCGACGCGACCACCGTCAGGACGCCGCCGACGAGGCGTCCCGCCAGGCGCTCCAGGGCCCGGTCGCGCAGGACCGGCGGCAGGGAGGTGGACGACGCCACGTCGAAGGACAGCTCGACGCGGGAGTCGGTGGTGTTGACGCCCTGGCCACCCGGCCCGCCGGCGCGGGAGAAGCGCCAGCGCAGCTCCGAGTCCCTGATCTCCGAGCCCGGGGCGCCGTCCACGCGTGCACGGTCGCACGCCGCGACCTCGACCGCGCCGCCGTCCGCGCCGCCGTCCGTCAGCGGCGCAGCAGCCGCCACAGTCCCGGCAGCAGGACCGCGGCGAGGACCGCCTTGGCCGCGTCGCCCGGGAGGAAGGGCACGACCCCCAGCGACATCGCGGTGTGCGCCCCGACGTGCAGGGCCAGGGCCAGCCAGACCGTCCCGACGAGGTAGACGAGCAGCGAGCCCGTGATCATCAGCGCGACCGTGGCCGGGACGCGTCGGTCGGCCCGCGCGACCAGCGCCAGCAGCCCGACGACGGGCGCCGCGAGCAGCATCCCGAGCAGGTAGCCCACGCTCGGCCCGGCCAGCCCGGCCGTGGCGCCCGCGAACACCGGCGCCCCCGCCGTCCCGGCGGCCAGGTAGAGCCCGACCGCCGCGGTGCCCTCGAACGGCCCGAGCGCCGCGGCGAGGACGAGGACCGCGAAGGTCTGCAGCGTGAAGGGGACCGGCGTCCCCGGCAGCGGCACGACGACCTGCGCACCCAGGGCGATGGCGGCGGCGGCGACCACCACCCGGGCGGCGCGCGCGGCGAGCGACCGCCCGAGCAGGTCACCCAGGACCCGCGGTGCGGTCGACGTCCGGCGCCTCGGTTCGGTGGTGACGCTCACAGTCCCTGCTCACTTCCCTGGTTCTGGCACGGTTCAGGTCTGGCCTCGAGACACGTTCCGGTACTGCTGTCAGAGACGAGTTCAGTCGCCGTCGAGGGTCGGCAGGAAGCGTGGCGCGAGGACCCGCCCGACGGTCGCCTCGACCAGCGCCGCCACGGCCAGCAGCCCGGCGTCCGCGCCCGGGAGCCCGGCCAGGGCGAGCCCGACCGGCAGGACCCCGGACCGGCCGACGGCCCCGACGGGGACGCTCGCGGAGCAGGCGCCGACGACGGCCGCGACCGAGTAGGTGGCGAACCCGCGCTCGCCCAGGTGCCCGATCGGCATCGTCGGGCCACAGGTCGGCGACAGCACCGCCAGCGGGGGGGCGCCCCCGCTCCCGGCCGGCGCCCCGGCCCCGACGACCGCGCGGAGCCACCCGAGCCCCGACTCGGTCAGGCGCGCGCGGGCCGCCCGGACCGCGTCGTCGTCTGCCGCCGGGCCGGCCAGGGCCTGCAGGAAGAACTCGTGGCCGAACACCGACAGCTCGAGGGCGTCGGCCTCGTCGCCGGCGATCAGCTCCTCGAAGCTCTGCGGACCGCCCGGCCGGGCGCGCAGGTACGCGGTGAGGTCGCGGCGGTACTCGGCGAGCATCACCATCAGCCCCGCCTCGCCGAGCTCCTCGTCGTCGGGCGGGGCCGAGACCGGCACGAGGTCGACGCCCGCGTCGGCGAGGGCGTCCAGGCAGCGGTCGAAGTGGTCGAGGGCGAGCCGGGTGCCGGCGGCCAGCGCCGAGTCGACGGCGGTGCTCCCCGCATCGCCGCCGGCGCCGCCGGCGGGGCCGTCCGCCGCGGCCGGGTGCTCCGGCCGCCAGAACGACAGGGTCGGGTGCGCCGGCAGCGCCGGCCCCGCGGAGACCGGCCGGCCGGCGAGGGCGTCGAGGAACAGGGCGGCGTCGGCGACGGTCCGCGTGAGCGGTCCCGCGGTGTCCTGCACGGTCGTGATCGGCACGATCCCGGCGCCCGGGACCACGCCGACCGTCGGCTTGAAGCCGACGATCCCGCAGTGGGCGGCCGGGGAGAGGATCGACCCGTTGGTCTCGGTGCCGACCGCGAGCGGGGCGTACCCGGCGGCGACGGCGGCGGCGGACCCGGCCGAGGACCCGGAGGTGTTGCGGTCCAGGACGTGCGGGTTGTGGGTCTGGCCCCCCACGCCGGACCAGCCGGAGATCGACTCGGTGGACCGGAAGTTGCTCCACTCCGAGAGGTTGGTCTTGCCGAGCACGACCAGCCCGGCGGCGCGGAGGGTGGTCACGAGGGCGGCGTCGCGGACCGGCCGGGCGCCGAGGGGCAGCCGCGAGCCCGCCGTGGTCGGCAGGTCGACCGTGTCGACGTTGTCCTTCAGCAGGACCGGGACCCCGTCCAGCGGCGAGCGCGCCCGGCCGTCCTGCCGGCGGGCCGCGCTCTCGGCCGCGTCGGCGAGGGCGGTCGGGGACACGATCAGGACGGCGTTGACGTGGCCGTCGACCGCCCCGATCCGCTCGACCAGGTCCCGGGCGGCGTCCACGGGGGACAGGGTGCCGGCGGCGAACGCCGCGGCGAGGTCGGTGGCCGAGAGGGTCTCCGTCTGCACGCGCGAACAGTACGAGGCGGGCGGAGGCCATCGAGCCGTGATCTTCGAGAGAACTACACGCCTGTAGTTGTCAAGCGACACGCCGTGGGGGTTGATGGGGAATCTGTGGTTCCTGTTGTCTGTGGGACGGCAGAGCACCAGTCGGACCCCCGGCGTCCGTCTCTGCCGTGATCGTGGCGTCCCGGACCGTCGAGGAAGAGGCCCGGGGCGCCGCCACGACCGGGAGGTCCGCCGCTGTGCCGAGGTCGTCCCGCGCCGCTCCGTCAGGTG
>CAXSIB010000312.1:0-4440 GCA_964237095.1 uncultured Actinomycetales bacterium | reverse complement strand
GGTGGCGCGGGCGGTGTAGACGGTCTTCTGCAGTGCGGTGACCATGAGGTCCCCTTCGGTCGAGGTACCCGGTACAAGCGCACCGGCCCCGCGACCCTTCCCTCGGCCGTCGCGGTCAGGACCGGCCCGCGGCACCTCCTGCTCCGGCGGTCGGGGCGCTGCCGCCGGCCCGGACGGCGGCGATGTGGCCCGCGGCGGCGGTGCGCAGCATCGCGATGTCGTTGCCGGGCGTCACGAGGTCCCAGCCGGCGTCGGCGAGCTCCCGTGCCCGCTCGCCGTCGGCGCAGAAGACCCCGGCGAGCAGGCCCGCGGCGTGGGCGACCGCGAGGACGTGGCGCAGGGCCGCGGCCACCGGGGGCGGCGGGACGGTGCTGCCGGGTCGCTCCCCGAGGGACAGCGCGAGGTCGTTGGGGCCGACGAAGACCGCGTCGAGGCCCGGGGTGGCCACGATGTCCGCCACGTTCGCGAGCGCCGTCGCGGACTCGATCATGGCCCAGGTCGAGATGACGCCGTCGGCGGCCGGGACGTAGTCCGCGCCGCCGTACAGGACGCCGCGGGCGGGGCCGTAGCTGCGGCTGCCGGTCGGGGGGTAGCGGCAGGCGTCGACGAAGGCCCGGGCCTGCGCCGCGGTGTCGACCGACGGGCAGATGATCGCGTACGCGCCGGCGTCGAGGAGCTTGCCGATCTCGGCCGGGTCGTGGGAGGCGCAGCGGGCCACGGGCATCGCGGGCCCGGCGCTGACGGCCTGCAGGAGCCGGACCGCGGTGTCGATGCCGAACATGCCGTGCTGGAGGTCGACCGTCACCGCGTCGAACCCGGCGTGCGACAGCACCTCCGCGACGTACGGGCTGTCGACCGAGAGCCAGGCGTTGACCGCCGTGCCGCCCCCGGCGACCAGGTCACGGACCGCGTTGGGTCGCACAGCTCCTCCTCGAGCGGACGGGCCGGGACCGGCCCGCGTCCTGCCGCGCACGGTACGGCCACCGCTCGGCAGGTCAGCAGGTCGGCAGGTCAGCCGGTGGCGCCGTCGAGGCGCTCGCGGAGGAGGTCGGCGTGCCCGTTGTGGCGGGCGTACTCCTCGAGCATGTGGGTCACCACCCAGCGGGCCGACACGCGGTTGCCCCGCAGGTCGCCCTCCACGTCGAGGGAGGACAGCCCGGCCAGGATCTCCCGCGAGCGGGCGCAGGCCGCCTCGAACCCGGGCAGGGTCCGCGCGAGGGTCGCGTCCGCGGGCGGCTTCAGGTCCGCGTCCGGGTCGTCGGAGCCCGCCCACTCGGTGGGCGCGAGCTCCTCACCGGCCACGACCGCGGCGAACCACCAGGCCTCGTTGTCGCCCATGTGCCGCAGGAGCCCGAGCAGGTTCAGCGTCGACGGCGGGACCGCGGCCTCGAGCAGCTGGGAGTCGGTCAGGCCGGTGCACTTGGTGACCAGGACCGCCCGGTGCCGGTCGAGCCAGCCCCCCAGCATCGCCCGCTCGTCGAGACCCGTCAGCGCCGGTTCGAAGTCGTCGTCCGCCATCCCCGCATCCTGGCGCACCACGAAGAAGTGGCGTGAAACACCCGCTCACCGGGTATTTCACGCCACTTCCGGCCGGCCGCGCCGTCTCAGCGCTCGACGTCGCCCCGGATGTACGCCTCGACGGCGTCGCGGGCCTCGGAGTCGGAGTACTGCTCGGGCGGGGACTTCATGAAGTAGGACGCCGCCGAGAGCAGCGGGCCGCCGACGCCGCGGTCGAGGGCGATCTTCGCCGCACGGACCGCGTCGATGATGATGCCGGCGGAGTTCGGGGAGTCCCAGACCTCGAGCTTGTACTCGAGGCTCAGGGGCACGTCGCCGAAGGCGCGGCCCTCGAGCCGGACGTAGGCCCACTTGCGGTCCGAGAGCCACGGCACGTGGTCGCTCGGGCCGATGTGGACGTTGTCCGCGCCGAGGTCGCGCTCGAGCTGGCTCGTCACCGACTGCGTCTTGGAGATCTTCTTGCTCTCGAGGCGGTTCCGCTCGAGCATGTTCTTGAAGTCCATGTTGCCGCCCACGTTGAGCTGCATCGTCCGGTCGAGCTGCACGCCGCGGTCCTCGAAGAGCTTCGCCAGCACCCGGTGGGTGATCGTCGCGCCGACCTGGCTCTTGATGTCGTCACCGATGATCGGGACGTTGGCGGCGGTGAACTTCGCGGCCCACTCGTCGTCGCTGGCGATGAACACCGGCAGCGCGTTGACGAACGCGACCTTCGCGTCGATCGCGCACTGCGCGTAGAACCGGTCGGCGATCTCGCTGCCGACGGGCAGGTAGGACACGAGGACGTCGGCGCGGGCCTCGCGCAGGGCGCCGACCACGTCGACCGGCTCGGAGTCGGACTCGGTGACGATCTCGCGGTAGTAGGTGCCGAGCCCGTCGTGGGTCGGCCCGCGCTGGACGGTCACGCCGAGCGGCGGGACGTCGGCGAACCGGATCGTGTTGTTCTCCGACGCGGCGATCGCCTCGGAGAGGTCGCGGCCGACCTTCTTGGCGTCGACGTCGAAGGCGGCCACGAACTCGAGGTCCCCGACGTGGTACTCCCCGAACAGGACGTGCATCAGGCCGGGGACCCGGGTCCCGGGCTCGGCGTCGCGGTAGTACTGCACGCCCTGGATCAGGGACGAGGCGCAGTTGCCCACCCCGACGACGGCGACACGGATCTTCCCCACGGTTCCTCCGGATGCTGGATGGCGGTGCTGCTGGGTGGTGGTGCCGACTGACATGGCCCGGAGCTTGTCGGGTGGCAAACGACGAGCCATGTCATGTCGGGCGTGACTGTAGCGGAGCGACCGGCGGTGATCGCTAGCCTCGCCGTCCATGTCCCCGGAGCGTCCGCCGACGTCGTCCACCCCGGCCGCCACCGGGTCGCAGGTCCGGTTCGTGGTCTTCGAGGGCGGCGAGGGGGCCGGCAAGTCGACGCTGCTGCGGGCGGTCGCGCAGGCCCTGACCGCGGCGGGCCGGGACGTGCTGGCCACCCGCGAGCCGGGGGCGACGCCGGTCGGTGAACGCCTGCGGGTCCTGCTGCTCGACCCCGCGGTCAGCGGCGTCGACCCGCGCGCGGAGGCCCTGCTCTACGCCGCCGACCGGGCCGACCACGTCGCCCGGGTCGTCCGCCCGGCGCTCGCGGCCGGCCGGACCGTCCTCTGCGACCGCTACGTCGACTCCTCGATCGCCTACCAGGGCGCCGCCCGCGGTCTCGGCCTCGACGCCGTCGCCCGGCTCTCGGCGTGGGGGACCGGCGGCCTCGTCCCGGACCTGACGGTCCTGCTCGACGTCGACCCCGTGCTCGGCCTGGCCCGCGCGGCGCAGCGGTCCGGGGAGACCCCCGACCGCCTCGAGGCCGAGCCGGGGGAGTTCCACCGCACCGTCCGCCGCTGCTTCCTCGACCTGGCGGCCGCCGCTCCCGACCGCTACCTGGTCCTCGACGCCGCCCGCCCCACCGAGGACCTCCTCGACGCGGTCGGCAGTCGGCTCGCGGACCCGGGCTGAGGCGCGCGGCGACCGGCGCGTCAGGCGAGCGCGGCCAGGCAGGTCTCGACGACCACGCGGACGCCGGCGTCGATCGTGTCCTGCGCGAGGCTCGCCGCACCCGGGCGGTCGAGCACCTGGTGGTGGGCGTACGGGACGTGCACGAACCCGGCCGCGGCGACCGCGCCGGTGCCGGGCGCCCCCGCCGCGACCGCGTGCACGAGGCCGTAGAAGACGTGGTTGCACAGGTAGGTGCCCGCGGTGGTCGACACCGACGCCGGGATCCCCGCGCCGCGCAGTGCGTCCACGCAGGCCTGCACCGGCAGCGTCGACAGGTACGCCGGCGGCCCCCCGGCCACCACCGGCCGGCCGTCGAGGACCGCGCCGGCGTTGTCCGGCTCGGGCGCCTCGTCGAGGTTGACCGCGACCCGCTCCGGGGTGATGCCGGTGCGGCCGCCGGCCTGCCCGAAGCCGACGACCAGGTCCGGGCGGAACGACTCCAGCAGCTCGGCCAGCACCGGCAGCGCCCGGCTCAGCTCCACCGGCAGGACCGCCGCCCGGAGCTCCAGGTCCGCGCCACCCCAGCCGGCGGCGGCGGCCTCCGCGGCGGCGCGCACGGCGTCGGCGGACGGGTTCACCGTCTCCCCGCCGAACGGCTCGAAACCCGTCAGCAGCACTCGCGGCACAGGTGGCTCCCTCGTCGGTCGGGGCGCCCGGGCGGCGCCACCGGCCGCCATCCTCGCGGGCCGCACCGCGGCGGCGACACCGTGTCGGCGCCCGTCCCTACGGTGGGCCCGTGACGGTGGCGGGCGGCTCGGGGACGGACGGGGTGGTGGCGCCCGACGGGGTGTGGGCCGACCTCGTCGGCCAGCCGCACGCCGTGGAGATCCTCCGCGCGGCGGCCCGCGCGGCCGCCGGCCGCTCGTCGGCGGACCCGGCCGACGCGGCGGGACCGGC
>CAXSIB010000311.1:0-4474 GCA_964237095.1 uncultured Actinomycetales bacterium | reverse complement strand
ACACAGGAGCTCGCGGATCTCCGGGGGTTGGAGGTCGAGTGCGTCCAGGGTGGCGGTGTCGACCCATTCCGGCGAGTGCCGGCTGTGGCTCGACTGCCGTCCTGCTCCGGGGCCGCCCAGCACCAGCGGCTGCCGGACGACCGTGACCGCGTGGTGGTGAGCGGTCCGGTCGCCGTGCTCGATCGTCCAGAGGTGTCTCTCGACCCGGCCGACGAGCCCGGTCTCCTCGCGCAGCTCACGCACGGCCGCGTCACCGGGCTCCTCGCCGGCCTCGACCCCTCCCCCGGGGAGGACGGCGTACCGCGCACCGCCTTCGCGCCGGGCGATGACGAGGACCCGACCGGCGTCGAGCACCACCGCGACGGCTCGGTCGGTTGCGGTCATGGCGGTGTCAGCCTCCGGTCCCCGCCCGGCTCACGCAGGGACCCACGGCGGGTGGCCGCACGGTCGGGGCCCGCTCAGCGGGTGGCGGCGGTCCGCAGGCCGAGGCCGATGAGCACCGCCCCACCGAGGCGCTGGACGCTGGTCGTGCGCGGGGAGCGGGTGAGGGTCCGGCCGCGGACGACCACGAGGGACCAGATCGTCAGCCAGGCCGCCATCACGGCGATGTGGGCGGTGGCGAGGGTGAGCATCGGGACGACCCCGATGCGGTGGGCGGACAGGAACTGCGGGGCGAGGGTCAGGTAGACCGATGCGGCCTTGGGGTTGAGGACGTTGGCCAGCACGGCCTGCGGGTAGGCGTGGTGTCCGGTCCACGGCAGCCGCCGCGCCGCTGCTGGTGACGGGTCTCGTGGCGTGTGGTGCCGGGTCCGGGCCAGGGTGAGGACGCCGAGGCCGATCAGGTAGGCCGCGCCGGCGATCCGCACGGCGGTGAACGCCTGCGCGGAGTGCAGCACGACCGCGGACAGACCCACGGCCGCGAGCAGGGCGTGGCACCAGATGCCCGTCGCGGTGCCGGCCACGACCCACCCGGCGGCGTGCCGGTCCCCGGCGAGTGAGCGTTGGGTCGCGAGGGTGAACGACGCGCCCGGGGTGAGGACGAGGGGGGTCACGGCGACCACGAACCCCACCAGCGCCGCCCACGTCATCACCGCACGCTAGAGGTCCGCCGAGATCGAGTGCCCGTCCCACGTGATGGATCCGCTTCCGCGGCTCCGGCGACCGCGATCTGCACACAACACCCTCGTGGCAGCGATCGGAGTGCTCTCGGGCCGTTGCGTGCAGATCCGGGTCGGCCCGGGCGCCGTCAGGGGCGCGGGCCCAGGAAGCGGACGACGTCGGCGGCCTCGAGGGCCAGGGCCGCGGTGGTGGCGGCTGACAGTGGTGCGAACGGGGTGAGGACGACCTGGCCGGCGGGCATCGTCCAGGTCGCGGCGGCGTGTCCGTCGACCAGGGCGAACGGCCGGAAGACGCCGTTGGTCGTGACGATCCCGGTGGCGTCGCCGAGGACCGGCTCGCGGGAGGCCCAGCCCATCAGCAGGGGGTCGAACGCGCCGAGCAGCAGCGGCCGCGGGACCGGCTCGGCGACATCGGGGTCGCCGGGGTCGCCGAGGGCATTGGGCCGGTCGAGGTCGACGAGGCCGCCGCCGAGGTCCACCAGGCGCGAGCCGAGGCCGACGAAGCCGCGGCGGACGTCGCCGAGACCGACGCCGGCCCAGCGGGCGAGGTCGCGGTCGGTCGACGGGCCGTGGCCGGCCAGGTAGCGCCCGGCGAGGCGGGTCAGCGCGGCGTCACGGTCGAGCGGGGCGGGCGGCGGCCCGAGCCAGTCGCGGACGAGGACGTGGGCGTGCTCGCCGTGGACCACCGGCCCGCGGACCGTGAGCCCCTCGATCCCGGCCGCGAACAGCACGTGGACCAGAGCCTGGCCCTCGACGCGGACGCCGGCGGCGGCGATCCGGTCGCGCAGGGCCGAGCGGGTCAGGGGTCCGTCGGCGGTCAGTGCCCGCTCGACCGCGCGCACGCCGCGGACGGCGGCGTCGGGTGACACGCCCTCCTGGGCGAGCCGGCGGGCGCTCGACACGCGCAGGTGCGGGGTGGTCAGCGCGTGCAGCCAGCCGTGGTCCTCGGCGCGGACCAGGTGGAGGGTCCCGCGGTTGGACCAGGTCACCACCACCGACCGGTCGACGGTGAGAGCGCGGTCGACGTCGGCCGCGGCCAGCCCGCGGGTGCGGGCCCGGACCGCGAGCCGGAAGCCCCGCGGGTCCTGCGCCTGGACCGCCAGCAGGCGGTCGACGACCTCGACCACCGACCGCGCGGGCGGCCCGGTGAGCAGCTGCGCCCGGAACCGGGCGGCCTGCGCTCCCGGTGCGGTCGGCGTCATCCCCGGAGCGTGGCAGTCACCACCGACATCCCCGGCAGAGACGCGAAGAGCCCGGCCACCACCCCGGAGGATGGCGGCCGGGCTCCCGGTCGACCAGTCGTAGGTCAGCGCCGGGTGACGACCCGCTCGTTCGGGACGCAGTGCGTCATCACGCGGCCGGCGACGTCGCGCGGGCCGTTCTTGCCGAGGTTCGCCAGCCGGGTCAGCTCGACCTCCGACAGCGTCTGGGTCGCCAGCGGCTCGAGGTGGCGGACGTCGTCGGCGGAGATCCCGATGGCGTCACCGACCCGCTGGCCGAGGGCGTCCTCGCACATGAGCAGGTGCCAGACCATGCGCTCCTGGATCGGCCGGTCGCACTGGCCGATCGCCCCGGACAGGTTCGCGACCAGCTCGTCCTGCTCCCACGCCTCCGACAGCAGGAACCGCTCGCCGGCCTGCTGGTAGTCGTTGGTGCGCGGGATCCGCTTGCGGGTCAGGCGCCCGGTGATGAGCGGACCCTGGTCGTCCGTCGTCGGGTAGGTGCCCTCCTTGAGGCCACCGGTGATCGACGGCTCGTAGTTCACGTGCGGGTTGACGCCCTCGGGCCGGTCGACCCGGGTCGCCATCTGCCCGTCGCGCTGGTTGGTGGCGACCGGCGCACGGGACGCGTTGACCGGCACCTGCAGGTAGTTCGGCCCGACGCGGTAGCGCTGGGTGTCGCTGTAGGAGAAGGTCCGCCCGACCAGCATCTTGTCGTCGGAGAAGTCGAGACCGTCCACCAGGACGCCGGTGCCGAACGCCAGCTGCTCGTTCTCGGTGAACACGTCGACCGGGGCGCGGTTCAGCACCATCTTCCCGATCGGGCGCAGCGGGAAGAGCTCCTCCGGCCACACCTTCGTGTCGTCGAGGGGGTCGAAGTCCAGCTCGGGGTGGTCGTGGTCGTCCATCAGCTGGACCTGCAGCTCCCACTCGGGGAAGTCGCCGCGCTCGATGGCGTCGTACAGGTCGCGGGTGTGCGACCCGAGCTCGACCGCCTGGATGTTCGCGGCGTCGTCGGCGGTGTAGGACTTCACGCCCTGCTTGGGGACCCAGTGGTACTTGACGAGCTGGGTCTCCCCGGCCTCGTTGACCCACTTGTAGGTGTTGACGCCGAAGCCCTGCATCGTCCGGTAGGACGCGGGGATGCCGCGCGGGCCGAACACCATCGTGATCATGTGCATGGACTCGGGGGTCTGGCTGATGAAGTCGAACACCCGGTTGGCCGGCTGGCGCTCGAAGGTCATCGGGTCGGGCTTCTGGGAGTGGATGAAGTCCGGGAACTTGATCGCATCGCGGATGAAGAAGACCGCCATGTTGTTGCCGACGAGGTCCCAGTTGCCGTCCTCGGTGTAGAACTTCACCGCGAAGCCGCGCGGGTCGCGGGCGACCTCGGAGGAGTCCCGGCCGCCGGCGACGGTGGAGAACCGGATCGCGAGGTCGGTGCGGTGGCCCTTCTCCTGGAACAGCTTCGCGCGGGTGACGTCGGCGATCGCGTCGTCGCCCAGGGCGCCGTAGGCCTCGAAGTAGCCGAAGGCCGCGGTGCCGCGCGCGTGGACGACCCGCTCGGGGATGCGCTCGCGGTCGAAGTGGCTGATCTTCTCGAGGAACTGGTAGTTCTCCAGCGTCGCGGGGCCGCGGGCTCCGACGGTGCGCTGGTTCTGGTTGTCGTAGACCTGGTGGCCCTGCCGGTTGGTCAGGGTGGGCCGGTCGTCGCTGCCGGTGGACGTCAGGCTGGCGGTGTCGGTCATCTGGTTCCTCTCCGTCGTCGTGCGGGACGTGCCGCCGCCAGCAAAGCAGGTGACCACCGAACGCTGTCGCCGCATCGCGGACACCCGACCACCCCGGTCACTCCCCGTAGCGTGGGCGCATGTCCACCGAGCTGACCGCGCAACGGATCGTCACCAGCTGGCACGCGACCGCGGTGGCACTGTCCCCGGACGGCCGCCGGGTCGCCTGGTCGGCGGCCCCCTACGGCCGGGACGGCGAGCACCCCGAGAGCGGCATCTGGGTCGCGGACGTGGCGAGCCCCACGGATCCCACCGCGGCCGGCGGCCACAGCACGGGGGACGACCCCGTGACCGGCGCCCGGCGGTGGACCCGCGGCGGCAGCGACACCGCGCCGGCGTGGTCCCCGGA
>CAXSIB010000310.1:0-4497 GCA_964237095.1 uncultured Actinomycetales bacterium | reverse complement strand
TCGCGCTGACCGGGTCGGCGCAGGACCTGCAGTCACCGCCCGGCGGGGTGCCGGCCGCGATCACCGGGCTCGCCGGGGCGTCGGCCGGGCTCGGGGTCCTCGACGCGGCCGGCCTCGGCGGCTCCCTCGGGATCCTCGCGGGGCAGTCCGCGGTGTTCACCGGGACGTCGACCGGCGGCGGCTACCGGATCACCGGCGCGCCCACCGCGACCCTCGCCGTCACCTCGACCACCACCGACGCGACCCTGTTCGCCGGGCTCTGGCTCGTCGCGCCCGACGGGACCGAGACCCTGCCGGAGACCCTGGTCGCGCCGTTCCGGCTCACCGGCCTGACCCCCGGGGTCGCCCGGACGGTGACGGTCGCGCTGCCCGGGATCGTCGCCCAGGTGCCCGCCGGGGACTCGTTGGAGCTCGTCGTGTCCGCCACCGACCAGGACTACGCGGTGCCGCGCGACGCCCGCGGCTACCGGGTCGCCCTCGTCGGCGCGGGGGTGTCCGTCCCGGTGGCCGTCGGCGCGGTCTCCGTGACCGCCGGCACGTCGAGCGCCCCGATCGCCCTCGTCCTCGTCGCGGCCGCCGTCGTCCTCGCGGCGGTCGCCGTCGCGCTGGTCACCCGGCTGCGGGGCCGGTCCCGGGAGCACCGGGCCGACGTCGACGGACCACCGCTCGTCGTGGCCGGACTGCACAAGACCTACGGCGAGCGGAAGGTCGTCGACGACGTCTCGTGGACCGCCGGGCGCGGCCAGGTGGTCGGCCTGCTCGGCCCGAACGGCGCCGGCAAGACCACGACGATGCGGATGCTCGTGGGGCTGATCCGTCCCGACGAGGGCCGCGTCGAGGTGCTCGGGCGGCGCATCGAGCCCGGCGCGCCCGTGCTCGCCCACGTCGGGGCGTTCATCGAGGGGCCGGGCTTCCTGCCGCACCTGACGGGGCGGGCCAACCTCGACGCGTTCTGGGCCGCGACCGGCCGGCCGCCGGCGGACGCCCACCTGGCCGAGGCGCTGGAGATCGCCGGGCTGCACGACGCCGTCGACCGCCGGGTGAAGGGCTACTCCCAGGGCATGCGCCAGCGGCTCGGGGTCGCGCAGGCGATGCTCGGGCTGCCCGACGTCCTGATCCTCGACGAGCCGACCAACGGCCTGGACCCGCCGCAGATCCAGCGGATGCGCACGGTGCTGGCGGACTACGCGGCCACCGGGCGCACAGTGGTCGTGTCGAGCCACCTGATCTCCGAGGTCGAGCAGACCTGCAGCCACGTGGTGGTGATGCGCGACGGGAAGGTCGTCGTGACCGGCTCGGTGGAGGACCTCGTCGGCGCCGGGAACACCGTCGTGCTCGACGTCGACGACGCCGAGGGCGCACGGCAGGCGCTCGCGGGGGAGCCGGGTGTGACCGGGGTCGACGTCCTGTCCGCCCGCCGGGTCGTCGCCCACCTCGACGGGACCCGGCGGTCGGCGGTCGTCGCCCGCCTCGTCGACGCCGGGGTCGCGGTCAACGGCGCGAGCGCGCAGGCCCACCTCGAGGAGGTCGTCCTCGCGGCGATCGGCGGGGCGGGTGTGCAGTGAGGCCGGCGGGGTCGGCACCGTCCGTGGAGGTGGTGGCGCGGTGAGCGGCCCGCTGCCCGTCCGCGCGGAGCTGGGCCGCCAGGTCCGCCGCCGGCGCACCCAGATCACGTTCGGCTTCCTGGTCGTGCTGCCGCTGCTGCTGCTCGCGGCGTTCGAGTTTGGGTCGTCGGACCCGGGCAGCACGATGCTGGTCGACCTCGCCACCCGCGGGTCGGCCAACTTCACGGTCTTCGGGCTGTTCGCCGCGTCCGGGTTCCTGTTCGGGGTGATCGTCGCGCTGTTCACCGGCGACACCGTGCCGTCGGAGGCCAGCTGGTCGAGCCTGCGCTACCTGCTCGCCGCCGGGATCCCGCGGGCGCGGCTGCTGACCCGCAAGCTCACCGTGGCCGCGCTCACGTCGGTGGCGGCGCTGGTCGTCCTGCCCGCGGTGTCCGTCGTCGTCGGCGGGCTCGCGTTCGGCTGGGGACCGTTCGTCTCCCCCGACGGGAGCACCCTCGGCTGGTCGGTGCTCTGGTGGCGGCTGCTGCTCGCCCTCGCCTACATCGCGGTGTCGCTGCTGCCGATCGCGGCCATCGCGGCGTGGTTCGGGGTCTGGACCGACGCCCCGCTCGGCGCGGTCGGCGGGGCGGTGCTGATCAGCATCCTGAGCTCGATCCTGGACACCATCACCGCGCTCGGGCGGATCCGCCTCGCGCTGCCGACCCACTTCGCGTTCGCCTGGTTCGACCTGCTGGGCACGGACATCACCTGGGACCAGGTCACCCGGGGCGCGCTCTACGCGGTGGTCTGGGCCGTCGTCGTGGTCGTCGCCGCGTACGCGCACTTCCTGCGCAAGGACATCCTGAGCTGACGGTGGGGCCGGACGGGGGACGATGAGGCTCCACCGTCGCTTCCAGGAGGACCCGTGCACGTCACCCAGATCACGGCCAACCTCGCGGTGGCCGACCTCGAGACCGCGAGCAGCTTCTACACCGACTATCTCGGTCTCAGCACCGAGGAGTTCAACCTGGGGTGGGTGAGCCGGTACACGGCCCCTGACAACGGCGCCCACGTCCAGCTGGTCAGCCGCGACGCCACCGCGCCCGAGGACTCCGTCATCTCGGTCCACACCGACGACGTCGACGGGGCCTACGAGGAAGCCCGGCGGCTGGGTCACGAGATCGTGCACCCGCTGACGACGGAGGCGTGGGGGGTGCGACGGTTCTTCGTCCGGGCGCCGGACGGCAACGTCATCAACATCGTGGGTCACCCGCGCTGACCCCGGGGAACGACCCGTCCGTCGAGCCTCCGGCTCAGCCGGGGAAGCGCTCCTGCAGCCGCCGGAGGGTGGCCTCGATCCCGGCGCCGTTGCCCGAACCGGCCCGGGCGATGAGCGGGCGCAGCGGGGACGGCCGCGGGTCGAAGGTCTCGGTGACGACAGTGGTCCCGGGGGCGCCGGCGGCCAGCTGCCAGCGCCAGACGTGCCCGGCGGCGTGCCGCCAGGCGATGAGGCGGTCGGTGTCGAAGTCGACGACCGTGCTCGGCACCAGGTACGGGACGACGTTGTGCATGCGCATCGTGAACTTGCGGCCCAGGTAGAGCTTCCCGACCGAGCCCAGCGGACCACGGACCGTCCCGGACCCGTCGAGCTCGGGGTGTCGGCGGGCGTCGGACAGCAGCGCGAACAGGACGGCCGGGGTGGCGTGGACGACAGCGACCCGGCTGACGACCCCCTCGACCCCGTCGTCGGGACCCGGGGTGACGCCCGGGTCGGCGCTGCCGCCGGGGAGGGCGCTGGACTGCTCGGCCACGTCGGTGGTGCCGGGACGCTCGGACATGGGGTGAGGGTAGTGCCCGGTCCGTGGGGCCGAGCCCCGTCCACCGGGTGCCCGGCGCCGGGGGCCCCCCCCGGGCGGGGTCAGCCGAAGCGGCCGGCGATGTAGTCCTCGGTCGCGCGTTCCCTCGGGTTGCTGAAGATCCGTGTGGTCTGGTCGATCTCGATGAGCCGGCCGGGCTTGCCGACCGCGGCCAGGTTGAAGAACGCCGTGCGGTCGGACACCCGGGACGCCTGCTGCATGTTGTGGGTGACGATCACGATCGTGTACTGCTGCTTGAGCTCCTGGATCAGGTCCTCGATCGCGAGGGTCGAGATCGGGTCGAGAGCCGAGCACGGCTCGTCCATGAGCAGCACCCGCGGCTCGACGGCGATCGCCCGGGCGATGCACAGGCGCTGCTGCTGGCCGCCGGACAGGCCCGCGCCGGGCCGGTCGAGGCGGTCCTTGACCTCGGTCCACAGGTTCGCCCCGCGCAGCGACTTCTCCACGACGACGTCGAGGTCGGCCTTCCTGATCCGCCGGTTGTTCAGCTTCAGGCCCGCGGCCACGTTGTCGTAGATCGACATCGTGGGGAACGGGTTGGCGCGCTGGAAGACCATGCCGATCTGCCGGCGGACCTCGACCGGGTCGACGCCCGGGCCGTACAGGTCCTCCCCGTCGAGCAGGACGCGGCCGTCGACGTGCGCGCCGGGGATCACCTCGTGCATCCGGTTCAGGGTCCGCAGGAACGTCGACTTCCCGCAGCCCGACGGACCGATCAGCGCGGTCACCGAGCGGGGCTCGATGGTCACGTCCACCTGCTGCACGGCGAGGAAGTCGCCGTACCAGATGTCCAGGTCGTGGGCCTCGATGGCGTTCGACATGGCCGTCACTTCGCTTTCGGGGAGAAGTAGGCCGAGACGATCCGGGCGACCAGGTTGAGCACGAGGACGACCGCGATCAGGGTCAGCGCGCTCGCCCAGGCCCGGTCGAGCCCGGACTGGGCGGGGAAGCCCGGCTGGGTGAACTGGAAGTACGTGAAGCTCGCCAGGGTGGCCATCGCGCCGTGGAAGAGGTCGCGGTTGAGGCTGGCCGAGACGCCGACCGTGACCAGCAGCGGCGCCGTCTCCCCGATGACC
>CAXSIB010000309.1:0-4502 GCA_964237095.1 uncultured Actinomycetales bacterium | reverse complement strand
GGGGGCCGCCCGTCGACGGCGCGGTCGGGGCGTCGGCGCGGAGGTCGCGGTCCCGGCCGGGGACTCGGCCGTCCCGGTGTCGGTGGTCGTCCCCTCGGTGCCCGGCACTGCGTCCTCCGGCACCGCGGTGTCCGGCGCTGCGGTGTCCGCCGCTGCGGTGTCCGCCGCCGGGTCGCCGGCGCGGCCGGCGGCCGCCGTCAGGGCCCCGAGGTCCACCTCGACCGCGAGACCGGCCGCACCGGCGGCGCGGGCCGCCTTGCGCAGGGCCTTGCCGACCTTGGCGACGGTCTTCTTCTTGACCTTCCGCACCGGCTGCCCCGGCGCGGGCGCGGTGATCGCGACCGTGAGGAGGCTGCGCTCCACGGCGGGCGTCGTGGGGGTGGTCGGATCCGGCGACCGTGTCTTCTTCGCAGCAGCCATGCGGCGATCCTCCCAGAGGGCGGGGCCCCGGGCGCGGTGCGGAGCGGGCTGCGCGTGTCACCATCGCCAGCCGCCCGGCACCGGCCCGGACCGTCCGACCCGCGAGGAGTCAGCAGTGGAGATCGTGATCGTGCCGGACGCGGCCGCCGTCGGACGGGTGGTGGCCGACGCGGTCGCAGCGCTGGTCGCCGCGCGCCCGTCGCCGGTGCTCGGGCTCGCCACGGGCAGCTCCCCGGCGCCGGTGTACGGCGAGCTCGCGGCCCGGGTGGCGGCCGGCACCCTGTCGCTGGCGTCGGCGCGGGCCTTCCTGCTCGACGAGTACGTCGGCCTCCCGGCCGGTCACCCCGCGTCCTACCGGGCGACCGTCGAGGCCGAGGTCGTCGCCCGCACCGACCTGCCCTCGGCGGCGGTCCAGGGCCCGGACGGCGCCGCCGCCGACCTGGCCGCGGCAGGCCCGGCCTACGACGCGGCGATCGCGGCGGCGGGTGGCATCGACCTGCAGCTGCTGGGGATCGGGGCGGACGGGCACATCGGGTTCAACGAGCCGGTCTCGTCGCTGGCGTCGCGGACCCGCCTCAAGACCCTCACCGCGCAGACCCGGGCGGACAACAGCCGGTTCTTCGGCGGGGACGCCGGCGCCGTGCCGCAGCACGTGCTCACCCAGGGGATCGGCACGATCCTCGAGGCCCGCCACCTCGTCCTCGTCGCCTGCGGCCCGGCCAAGGCGCCCGCGGTCGCGGCCGCCGTCGAGGGCCCGCTCACCGCGCTGGTCCCCGCCTCCGCGCTCCAGCTGCACCCGCACGCGACGGTCGTCGTCGACGAGGCCGCCGCGGCCTTCCTCACCTTCGCGGCCTACTACCGCGAGACCTGGGCCCACAAGCCGTCCTGGCAGGGGATCTGAGCCTCGGCGGCACCTTCGGTCGACCGGCCGGCCGGCCGGTCAGCGGGGCGTCCCGTCTCAGCTGAAGGTCTCGTCGGGGCCGGGGAAGTCACCGGCGGCGACGTCGCGGGCGTAGGCGGTCGCCGCCGCGGCCAGGTCGGCGCCGAGGGTGGCGTAGGTGCGCACGAAGCGGGGCAGCGGGCCCGGCGTGAGCCCCGCCATGTCCGACCACACGAGGACCTGCGCGTCGACGTGCGCCCCGGCACCGATCCCGACGACCGGCACCGTGAGCTCCTTGGCGATCCGGGCGGCCAGGTCGGCGGGCACCAGCTCGAGGACGACGGCGAAGACCCCGGCCGCCTCGAGGGCGAGGGCGTCGGCGAGGACCTGCTCACCGGCGTCCCCGCGGCCCTGCACCCGCGGGCCGCCGAGGGCGTGCTCGCTCTGCGGGGTGAAGCCCAGGTGGCCCATCACCGGCATGCCGGCCTCGACGAGCGCCCGGACGGCGGGGACCCGCTGCGTGCCGCCCTCGAGCTTGACCGCCGACGCGCCGCCCTCCTTGAACAGCCGGACCGCGGTCCCCAGCGCCTGCTCGGGTCCGGCCTCGTAGGACCCGAACGGCAGGTCGACGACGACCAGCGCCCGGTGCACCGCACCGGTGACGGCCCGCGCGAGAGCGACGATCTCGTCCACGGTCACCGAGAGGGTGTCGGCGCGGCCGAGGACGGTCGTGCCGGCGGAGTCCCCGACCAGCAGCACCGGGATCCCCGCGCGGTCGAACACCCGGGCGACCATCGCGTCGTAGGCGGTGAGCATGGCCCAGCGCTCACCGTGGTCCTTGGCCCGCTGCAGGTGCGGCACCCGTACCCGCTTCACGTCGGCGAGAGCGGTGCTCCGCCGAGGGGGAGCAGTGCTCTCCGCGGGGGCGTCGGCGGTGGCCGGCGCGGCGGGGTCGACCGGGGTGTCGGTCACCGGCCCTCGCGCCAGGCGTTGGTGACGGGCAGCCGCCGGTCGCGGCCGAACGCCTTCACCGAGATCTTCGGACCCGGCGGGTACTGGCGGCGCTTCCACTCCGCGCCGTCGACCAGGCGCACGGTCCGCTCGACGAGCTCGCGGTCGAAGCCGGCCTCGACCAGCTCGGCCACCCCGAGGTCGTGGACGACGTAGCCGTCCAGCACCGCGTCGAGGATCTCGTACGGGGGCAGGGAGTCGGTGTCCACCTGACCCGGCGCGAGCTCCGCCGACGGCGCCTTGGTGATCGAGTTCTCCGGGATCGGCGGCACCTCCCCGCGCTCCTCGGCGGCCTTGTTGCGCCACCGGGCGAGGCTCCACACCAGGGTCTTGAACACGTCCTTCAGCGGCGCGAAGCCGCCGACCGCGTCGCCGTAGATCGTCGAGTACCCGACTGCGAGCTCGCTCTTGTTGCCCGGGGCGAGCACCAGGTGCCCGTGCTGGTTGGACAGTCCCATCAGCGTCGTGCCGCGGACCCGGGACTGCAGGTTCTCCTCCGCGACCCCGTGCAGCTGGAGCGCGCCCAGGAACGCCGACACCATCGGGGCGATCGGGACGACGCTGTAGTGCAGCCCGGTCCGGCGGGCCAGGTCCTCGGCGTCGCTGAGGGAGTGGGCCGAGGAGTAGGAGCTCGGCATCGCGATCGCGTGCACCGCGTCCGGGCCGAGGGCGTCCACCGCGAGGGCGGCGATCAGCGCGGAGTCGATCCCGCCGGACAGCCCGAAGACCACCGACCGGAACCGGTTCTTGCGGGCGTAGGCGCGCAGCCCCGTGACCAGGCTCCGATAGATCTCCTCGTCGGCGCCCAGCACGGGCGCGACCGGTCCGGGGACCGCGGCCCAGGCGGGCAGCGGCTCGGGGGCGAGCACCACCCGGCGGACGGCGTAGTCGGCCGGCTCGGGCGGGTGCGCCGCGGCCGCCGGCAGCTGGAGGTCGACGACGAGGGAGCCCTCCTCGAACTGCGGGGCCCGGGCCAGCAGCTCCCCGTCCGGCGCGACCACGAGGGACTGCCCGTCGAAGACCAGCTCGTCCTGCCCGCCCACGGTGTTGAGGTACGCCACCGTCGCGTGGGTCTGGGCCGCCCGCCGGCGGACGAGGTCGAGGCGCGCGGTGCCCTTGCCGACCTCGTAGGGGGAGCCGTTGACGACGAGCAGCAGCCCGGCGCCGGCCGCGCCGGCCGCCGCGACGGGGCCGCCCTCGCCCCACAGGTCCTCGCAGATCGCGAGGGCGACGTCGACCCCGTGCAGGCGGAGGACGGTCAGCTCGCGGCCGGGGACGAAGTAGCGGAACTCGTCGAAGACGCCGTAGGTGGGCAGGTGGTGCTTCGCGGCGGTCGCGACGACCCGGCCCTGCCAGAGCACCCCGACCCGGTTCTGCGGACCGCCGGCGGCGACGGAGGGGTCCGGGTGCCCGGCGGTGGTCGCGCGGGGGGACTCCAGGTCCGGGGAGATCGCGTCGAGGTACCCGACGACGACCGCGATCCCGCCGAGACCGTCCGCGGCCAGGTCGGTGGCCAGGGTGGTCAGCGCCCGGCGCGATGCGGCCAGGAACGACCGGCGCAGGGCGAGGTCCTCGACGGGGTACCCGGTGAGCGCGAGCTCGGGGAACGCGACCAGGTGCGCGCCGGCCGCGGCGGCCTGGGCCACCCACGCCCGGATGGCGGCCGCGTTGCCCGCGAGGTCGCCCACGCGGGTGTCGAGCTGGGCGAGTGCGAGCCTGAGCTGGGGCACCTGCCCAGGGTAGGCGGCGGCCCGCGCGCCGCTCCCGGCGGCTTCGGCGGAGCCTGCACGGGACCGGCCCCGGGTCCTACGCTGCTGCCGCAGGCCCTGACCGCCGGACGCCGGGCGGGTGGGGGAGCTCAGAGCGGAGGACCACAGTGCCCAAGCAGGAGGAGTTCGTCCTGCGGACGCTGGAGGAGCGCGACGTCCGTTTCGTCCGGCTCTGGTTCACCGACGTCCTGGGGTTCCTCAAGTCCGTCGCGGTCGCGCCCGCCGAGCTCGAGGGGGCGTTCAGCGAGGGCATCGGCTTCGACGGCTCGGCCGTCGAGGGCTTCACCCGGGTCCTCGAGTCGGACATGATCGCCAAGCCCGACCCGGCGACGTTCCAGCTGCTGCCGTGGTCGGGGGAGCCGGCCAGCGCCCGGATGTTCTGCGACATCCTGATGCCGGACGGCTCGCCGTCCTGGGCCGAC
>CAXSIB010000308.1:0-4506 GCA_964237095.1 uncultured Actinomycetales bacterium | reverse complement strand
CGTACCTCGACGTCGACCTGCGCTACTACGACCTCGGGATGGAGTACCGCGACGCGACCGACGACCAGGTCACGATCGACGCGGCGAGGGCCATCCAGGAGTTCGGCGTCGGGGTGAAGTGCGCGACGATCACCCCCGACGAGGCCCGCGTCGAGGAGTTCGGGCTGAAGAAGATGTGGAAGTCGCCCAACGGGACCCTGCGCAACATCCTCGGCGGCGTGATCTTCCGCGAGCCGATCATCTGCTCCAACGTCCCGCGCCTCGTCCCGGGCTGGACCAAGCCGATCATCATCGGCCGGCACGCGTTCGGCGACCAGTACCGCGCGACCGACTTCCGCTTCCCCGGGCCGGGCACGCTGACCGTGACGTTCACCCCGTCCGACGGCTCGGCGCCGATCGAGCACGAGGTCTTCCAGGCGCCGTCGGCGGGCATCTCGCTGTCGATGTACAACCTCGACAGCTCGATCCGGGACTTCGCGCGCGCCTCGCTCACCTACGGCCTCGCGCGGAGCTACCCGGTCTACCTGTCGACGAAGAACACGATCCTCAAGGCCTACGACGGCCGCTTCAAGGACATCTTCGAGGAGGTCTTCGAGGCGGAGTTCAAGGGCCGCTTCGAGGCCGCGGGGATCACCTACGAGCACCGGCTGATCGACGACATGGTCGCGGCGTCGCTGAAGTGGGAGGGCGGCTACGTCTGGGCGTGCAAGAACTACGACGGCGACGTCCAGTCCGACACCGTCGCCCAGGGGTTCGGCTCCCTCGGCCTGATGACGTCGGTGCTCACCACCCCGGACGGCCGGATCGTCGAGGCCGAGGCCGCCCACGGCACCGTGACCCGGCACTTCCGCCAGCACCAGCAGGGCCGGACCACCTCGACCAACCCGGTGGCGTCGATCTTCGCGTGGACCCGCGGGCTCGCCCACCGCGGGAAGCTCGACAACACCCCCGAGGTGACCGCGTTCGCGGAGACCCTCGAGAAGGTCTGCGTCGCGACCATCGAGAGCGGCCGGATGACGAAGGACCTGGCGCTGCTCGTCGGGGCGGACGCCGAGTGGCTGTCCACGCAGGACTTCCTCGGCGCCCTCGACGAGGAGCTGCAGAAGGCCACCGTCTCCTGACCCTGCGGGTCGCCACCGTCAACGTCAACGGGATCCGGGCCGCCACCCGGCGCGGTCTCGGGGCGTGGCTCGCCGACAGACGGCCGGACCTCCTGCTCCTGCAGGAGGTCCGCGCCCCGGGCGGGCACGTCGAGGCCCTCACGGGGCCGGGCGGGGTGCTCGGGGACTTCCACGTCGCCCACGACGAGGGTGACCGCGTCGGGCGCAACGGCGTCGCGGTGCTCGTGCCGCGCGCCGGGCACGCCGACCACCCTGGCCAGCCCGACCACCCCGACTCCCCGTTCACCGCCGTCCGGACCGGGCTCGGCGCCCCGGAGTTCCAGACGACCGGGCGCTGGCTCGAGGTCGACCTCACGGTCGCCGGTCCGGACGGTGCCGTGACCCCGTTGACCGCCGTCAGCGTCTACGTCCCGACCGGGCAGGCGGGGACGCCGCTCCAGGACGCCAAGCAGCGGTTCCTCGACGCGATGACCGTGCGCCTCGCGATCCTGCGGGCCGATGCGGCGCGCACCGGCCGCGAGGTCGTGGTCGGCGGCGACCTCAACGTCGCCGCCGAGGAGGCCGACATCAAGGCGTGGAAGGCCAACCTGAGGCACGCGGGCTTCCTGCCCGCCGAGCGGGACTGGCTGCGCGGGCTGACCGGGGACCCCGCCGCGGGCGGGGGCGGCTGGGTCGACCTCGTGCGGGCCGCGCACCCGGGCGAGGCCGGGCCGTACTCGTGGTGGTCGTGGCGCGGGAAGGCCTTCGACACCGACGCCGGCTGGCGCATCGACCTGCTGCTCGCGACGCCGGGCCTGGCGGCCCGGGTCCGCGACGCCCGGGTCGACCGGGCGCCGAGCTACGCCGAGCGGATCTCCGACCACGCCCCGGTGCTGGCCGACCTCGACTGACAGCCTCAGAGGTCGAGGTGGCGGAGGTAGGCCGCGGGGGTGTCGAGGAACAGCCGCCAGTGGGCGACCAGCTCGAGGTCCTCCCAGGCGACCGGCGCGTACCCGTCGGCGTCGACCTGCAGGATCGTGGCGCCGGGGGTCGCGGCGACGATCGGGGAGTGGGTCGCGCACAGGACCTGGGCGCCCCCGGCGGCCAGCCCGGCCAGGACGCCGACGAGGGCCAGGCAGCCGCTGAAGCTCAGCGCGGACTCGGGTTCGTCGAGGCAGTAGAGCCCGGGCGCGTCGAAGCGCCTCTCCAGCAGGGCGAGGAAGGACTCGCCGTGGCTGAGGCGGTGGAAGTCGGGGTCACGAGGTCCACCTCCGATGTGGGTGTAGAAGCCGTGCATCGTCTCGGCGCGCAGGAAGAAGCCCCACCGGGCGGCGCCGGCGCCGCGGACCAGGTGCAGGACCCGGTGCAGCGGGGACTCGGTGGCCGCCGTCTCGAACTGGGCGTACACCGAGCCGCCCTCGGGGTTGAGGCCGTACGCGGTGGCGACCGCCTCGACCAGCGTGGACTTCCCGCTGCCGTTCTCCCCGACGAGGATCGTCACCCCGGGAGCCAGGTCGAGGCCGTCGGCGAGGAGCTGGCGGACCGGGGCGAGCGTCCCCGGCCAGGTGTCCGGGTCCAGACCGGGGCCGCCGGGGTCCTGCTCGATGCGGCGCACCGGCCGGCGGTCCGTGAGGGGCATGCGGCCATCGTCGGGCACGCGGGCGGCGGGCCGGCCGGGCCGAAGCGGAACAGGTCGGGCGACCGGGCGGTTGGACCGGTGGGCAACGGTGCCGCTGACTGCTGACGTGACACCCGTGGAGGACCCTGTGAGCACCGACACCCTGACCGGCCGCGACGAGCTCGACCAGACGACCTCGACCGGCGGGGTCACCGTCGGCGCCGAGCAGCTGGCTGTGCTCGACGCGCTGTTCACCCACGCCCACACCGCCTACGCCTGGGCCTCCGACGAGGTCGGCGACGACGTCCTGACGACCGCGCTGAAGGCGTCCGCGCACGGGCCGACCGCGTTCAACACCCAGCCGCTGCGGGTGCTCGCCGTCCGCAGCGCGGAGATGCGCGGCCGCCTCGTCGAGCACCTGTCGGGCGGCAACCGCGACAAGACCCTCGCCGCGCCGCTGACCCTCGTCCTCGCCGCCGACGCCGCGTTCGTCGAGACCGCCGAGACGGTGTTCCCGGCGGCGCCGCACATCGTCCGTGCGGTCTACGCCGACGACGCGGTCGCGGAGCCCGCGTCGCGGCTCAACGCGGCGCTGCAGGCGGGCTACCTCATCACCGCGCTGCGGGCGGTGGGCCTCGCGGTCGGGCCGCTCACCGGCGCGGACTTCGACGCGATCGACGCGGCGTTCCTCGCGGGGACCCGGCACCACGCGTTCATGGTGGTCAACGTCGGCCGCCCGTCCGACGCGAGCTTCCGCCCGCGCAACCCGCGGGTGGCCCTCGACGAGGTCCTGACGACGGTCTGACGAGGTGCTGACGACCGTCCGACCCGAATCAGCGAGGTCACGGCGCGGTCACGACGCGGCCGGTCGGGCGGCGCGGGAGGATGACCCCATGGCTCGTCCCCTGGACCCCGCGGCGCTCGACCAGCTGTTCCGCGAGGCACACACGGCGTACACGTTCGCCGAGACCCCGATCCCCGAGACCACCCTCGCCGACCTCTGGGAGCTCGTGAAGTACGGCCCCACGTCGTGGAACTCCCAGCCCCTGCGGGTGGTGGAGGCCCGCAGCGAGCCGGCCAAGGCGCGGCTCACGAGCCTGCTGCACCCGAGCAACCGGCCCAAGACCCTGACCGCCCCGCTGACGGTCATCCTCGCGGCGGACACCCGGTTCGACACGCGGCTGGCCGAGCTGTTCCCCGCGCTGCCGACCGCGGCGCAGTTCTACACCGACCCGGCCACCCGCGAGCAGCACGCCCGGCTCAACGCGGCCATCCAGATCGGGTACTTCTTCGTCGCGGTGCGGGCCCTCGGGCTCGCGGTCGGGCCGGTCGGCGGCCTCGACCACGCCGCCGTCGACGCCGCGTTCTTCGCGGACAGCCCGTGGCGGACGGTGCTGGTCGCGAACATCGGCCTCCCCGGCCCGGACGCGTTCTTCCCGCGCAGCCCACGGCTGCCCGCCGACGAGGTGCTCACCCAGGTCTGAGGGCCCGAGGGTCTGACCGCTCGCGTCCGCTCAGCCGAGGCGGCGGGCGCCCTGCGAGGCCCGGGCGTGGTGGACCACCGGCTCGCGGTGGCCGGCGGCCAGCGCGGCGGCCACCATCGCCGCCGCCACGGCGTCCGCCCCGGCCGGACCGGCCGCGTCGACGAGGGCGATGACGCACCCGCCGAACCCGCCCCCGGTCATCCGCGCCCCGTGGGCCCCGGCCGCCACCGCGGCCTCGACCAGGACGTCGACCTCGGGCACGGTGATCTCGAAGTCGTCGCGCATCGAGCCGTGGCTGGCCGTC
>CAXSIB010000307.1:0-4527 GCA_964237095.1 uncultured Actinomycetales bacterium | reverse complement strand
TCCCGCCGCGGCAACCACGAGGTGATGATCCGCGGCACGTTCGCGAACATCCGACTGAAGAACCGGCTGCTGGACGGCGTCGAGGGCGGCTTCACCCGGGACTGGACGGTCCTGGGCGCGCCGCAGACGTCGATCTACGCGGCGTCGGAGGCGTCGGCTGCGGCCGGAGTCCCGCTCGTGATCCTCGCGGGCAAGGAGTACGGCTCGGGGTCCTCGCGGGACTGGGCGGCCAAGGGCACGGCGCTGCTCGGGGTGCGGGTGGTCATCGCGGAGTCCTTCGAGCGGATCCACCGCTCGAACCTGCTCGGGATGGGCGTGCTGCCGGCGCAGTTCCCGGCCGGGCAGGACGCGGCGTCACTCGGCCTCGACGGCAGCGAGACCTACGCGGTCACCGGGATCACCGCCCTCGACGCCGGCACGATCCCGCCGACGGTGGCGGTCACCGCGACCCGCGGCGACGGTACCGAGGTCCGCTTCGACGCCGTCGTGCGGATCGACACCCCCGCGGAGGCCGACTACTACCGCCACGGCGGGATCCTCCCGTACGTGCTGCGCCAGCTCGCCGCCGCCTGACCCACCGCCCGCCCCGGGCCGCCGCGGCGCGCCGAGGGCGGTCGACTGTGCACGTCCAGGACGAGTCGGGGCGCGTGGTGCGGGTGGGGTGTCTCACCCGTCACTCGGGCACGGAGTCGTCCCGGATGTGTCCGCCTGCTGTGATCAGGCGACGCCGGGGCGTCGGTTCCGGCCCGGTCAGGTCGGCTCGAGGGCGGTGGCCGGGGCCGGTGGGTGCAGGGCGGACGGCAGGGCCGCCGTGATCTGCGCGCCGACGGCGGCCGCGGCCGCGTCGTCGGCGTAGCGGCGGCGGGGCCAGAAGAAGCCGCGCAGGCCGTCGCCCTTCGTCCGCGGGATCACGTGCACGTGCAGGTGCGGAACCGACTGGCTGACCCGGTTGTTGGTCGCGACGAACGCCCCGCCCGCGCCGAGCCCCTCGCGGACCGCCGCCGCGACGGCCCGGACCGTCGAGTACAGCGGCACGAGCAGCTCGTCGGGGAGCTCCTCGAGGGTCTCCACGTGGCGCCGCGGGACCACCAGCACGTGGCCCTCGAACAGCGGGTGGACGTCGAGGAACGCGACGACGTCGGGGGTCGCGGCCACGACCACCGCGGGCGACGTCCCGGCGACGACCGCACAGAAGACACACGCCACGGACCCAGCTTCTCCCGCCGGGGGGTGACACTGCACCACGGACGCGCGAGCAGCCGTCGCCCGGTGGCCGGGGGACCGCCGCCGCGCTCAGCGTCCGCCCGCGCCCACCGGCAGGTCACGTCACGTCGTCGAAGGAGACACCATGCCCAACGAGGCCCTGGCGCCGGGCGTCCGCCTCGAGCGGATCCCCGGTCGGTACGTCACGGTGGGGCTCGTGGCCGGAGGTCTCGGCACGTACTGGCCGCAGTTCCCCGCCCTGCTCCCGAGACTGCAGGCGTGCGCACGCCGGGTCGCCGAGCGGCTGACCGCGCTCGGGGCCCACGTGGTCGACGCCGGGTTCGTGTCCGACGCCTCCGAGGGGAACGCGGCCGCCGAGAAGCTGCGGGTGGCCGACGTCGACCTCATCGTCGTCTACGTCCCCACCTACCTCACGGCGTCGATGGTCATGCCGATCGCGCAGCGGTCCGGGGCCCCGGTGCTGGTGCTCAACCTGCAGCCCACCGAGGTGATGGACCACGCGGCGTTCGACACCGAGGCCTGGCTGGCCTACTGCGGGGCGTGTCCCGTCCCGGAGCTGGGCAACGCCTTCCTGCGCTGCGGGATCGACTTCCGCTCGGTGTCGGGGTACCTCGAGGAGGAGCGGGCCTGGACGAGGATCGAGCGCTGGGTCACCGCGGCCGGCGTGCGCGGAACCCTCCGCCAGGCCCGCCACGGGCTCATGGGCCACCTCTACCCGGGCATGCTCGACGTCTCGACCGACCTCACGCTGGTGACGGCCCAGCTGGGCGGTCACGTCGAGGTGCTCGAGTTCGACGACCTCGCGGTCCGGGTCGCGGCGGCGGGCGAGGTGGCGGTCGCCGAGCGGATCGAGCTGGCCCGCGCCGTGTTCGACCTCGACGACACGGTGGCGGCCCCGGACCTCGAGTGGGGCGCGCGGGTCTCGGTCGGTCTCGACCGGCTCGTCGAGGACTTCTCCTTGGACTCCCTCGCCTACTACCACCGGGGTCTCGGCGGGGGCGACCACGAGCGACTGGGCGCCGCGATGATCCTCGGGGCGTCGCTGCTCACCGGCCGCGGTGTCCCCACGGTCGGGGAGTACGAGCTCCGCACATCCCTGGCCATGCTCGTCATGGACCGGCTCGGGGCCGGCGGGTCCTTCACCGAGCTGCAGGCACTGGACTTCCGGGCCGGTGTCGTCGAGATGGGCCACGACGGGCCGGCCCACCTGCAGATCAGCTCGTCGCGGCCGCTGCTGCGCGGGCTCGGGGTGTTCCACGGCAAGCGGGGGCACGGGGTGTCGGTCGAGTTCGACGTCGCCCACGGACCGGTGACCGTCCTCGGGATCGCCCAGCTCCGGGACGGGCGGTTCCGGCTGGTGGGCTCCGAGGGCACCGTCGTCGACGGGCCGCACCTGCGGATCGGGAACACCACCTCGCGCGTCGACTTCGGCGGGCACCCCGGGGAGTGGGTCGACCGCCTGAGCGCCACGGGTCTGTCGCACCACTGGGCCCTCGGGGTGGGCCACCGCCTCGACGACCTAGCCGCGGTGGCCGACCTGCTGTCCCTCGAGCTCGTCCGCGTGGCGCTGTAGGGCGTCCGGCGATCCTTGACGCGCCCGGGAGGCGCGGGTACGGTCCCCGACGTACTGAAAGGTTTCACCCGAGCGGCCACCTCAGCGGTCACCGGTCGGTCACGGCAGTCGGTCACCGCACGGCACGTCGTCCCGGTGCCCGGGTCGCAGCAGGTCCCCCAACGGCGCAGGGAGCCCAGTGTGAGCACGCCCGACGTCGCCCCGCGCCTGGTCCTCGACCACGCCGGCAAGCGCTTCGGCGCCGTGGTGGCCCTGGCTGACGGCTCGGTCACCCTGTACCCCGGCGAGGCGCACGCGCTGCTCGGCGAGAACGGGGCCGGCAAGTCGACGATGGTCAAGATCCTCGCCGGGGTGCACCGCCCGGACAGCGGCCGGCTGCTGGTCGACGGCGTGCCGCACACGTTCTCCGGGCCGGCGGCGTCGCGCGCCGCGGGCATCTCGATCATCTACCAGGAACCGACCCTGTTCCCGGACCTGACCGTCGCGGAGAACATCTTCATGGGCCGCCAGCCCCTCGGCGCGGCGCGGCGGATCGACCGGGCGGCGATGAACCGTGACGCCCGCGCGGTGTTCGCCCGCCTCGGGGTCGCGCTCGACCCGGAACGCCAGGCCCGCGGCCTGTCCGTGGCCGACCAGCAGCTCGTCGAGATCGCCAAGGCCCTGTCGCTGGACGCGCGGGTGCTGGTGATGGACGAGCCGACCGCGGCCCTCACCGGCGTGGAGGTGCAGCGCCTGTTCGACGTCATGGCCACCCTGCGTGCGGCCGGGGCGGCGGTGCTGTTCATCTCCCACCGCCTCGAGGAGGTCTTCGCGAGCTGCCAGCGGGTGACGAGCATGCGTGACGGCAGCTTCGTGCGGACCGCGCCGGTGGGCGAGCTCACCGTCGACGACATCATCCGGTCGATGATCGGCCGCGACCTCGACGCGGTCGCGGCCACGACGGCGAGCGTGCCCGGCGAGGTGGTGCTCGAGGTCGACGGCCTCGCCCGGACCGGGGTGTTCCACGACATCTCCTTCACCGTCCGGGCGGGGGAGATCGTCGCCCTGGCCGGTCTCGTGGGCGCGGGCCGCAGCGAGGTCGCACGCGCGGTGTTCGGGATCGACGCGCGCACCGCGGGGACCGTCCGGGTGGCGGGGCGGGAGATCCCGAACGGCGAGCCGCGGGCGGCCATGGCCGCCGGCGTCGCGCTCGTCCCGGAGGACCGACGCCAGGAGGGACTGGTGATGGACCTCGGGATCGACCGGAACACCGGCCTCGCGTCCCTCCACCGGCTCAGCCCGTTCGGGCTGGTGGACCGGGGCGCCGAACGCCGCCTCGCGCGCACCTGGGGCGACCGCCTGGCGCTGAAGTACGGCCGCCTCACCGACGCGGTCTCGACGCTGTCCGGCGGCAACCAGCAGAAGGTCGTCCTCGGCAAGTGGCTGGCCCGCGAGCCCCGCCTGCTCATCATCGACGAGCCCACGCGGGGGATCGACGTCGGGACGAAGGCCGAGGTGCACCGCATCCTCGCGGGCCTGGTCGCCGACGGCATGGCCGTGCTGATGATCTCCTCCGAGCTGCCCGAGGTGCTCGGCATGGCCGACCGGATCCTCGTCCTGCACGAGGGGCGCATCACCGCGGAGCTGTCCCGCGCCGAGGCCGACGAGGACTCCGTCATGCGGGCGGCGTCCGGGCTGGCGGCGGTCGCGTGACCGGGATGGCCGCGCCGGCCCCGGCGGCGCCGATCCCG
>CAXSIB010000306.1:0-4551 GCA_964237095.1 uncultured Actinomycetales bacterium | reverse complement strand
CCCTCCTCGGCGCCGGCCCGTACCTGCTGACCAGCGCCGACCTGCTCGCCGCCGCGGCCCCCCGACGGGTGGTGGTGGTGGGCCGCCCGACGCTGGGTCGGGCGGTGGGGGCGCTGGTCCGGCGTCCCGGGGTGCGGCTCTCGGTGGTCGGCGGGGTCGGTAGCAGTGGTGGTGCGGGCGGCGGTCCGGGCCGGACCGGTGACGCCGCCTGGGCGGACCCGGACCACGTCGCGACCGAGGTCGCCGGGGCCGTCGACGAGCTGGCCTGGGTCCCGGTCGACCGGGCGTGGGCGGACACCTGGGCCGCCGCGGACGCGGCCGCCGTCACCGCCCGTGACCGCGCGCTCGTCCCGACCGTCCCGACCGCCCCGAGCGAGGACGGCGCGGATGCGGGCGACGTGAACGGCGCCCGGCTCGCCCGGGCGGTGCGGGACGCGGCCACCGGGCCGACCGCCCCCGCCGCCCCGACCGCCGCGGCCACCTCCGGGAGTGCGCCGCCCGGGGTCCCCGGGCTGCTCGTCGTCGCGTCCTCGCAGGCGGTCCGCGACCTCGACGCCGCCGGCCCGCCACCCCGGACCCGGCTGCGGGTGCTCGCCAACCGGGGCGCGGCCGGGATCGACGGGACCCTGTCGACCGCGGTCGGGGTCGCGCTCGCGGACGGCGCGGCCGGCGGCGGGCGGACCTTCGCCCTGGTCGGTGACCTCGCGTTCCTGCACGACCTGAACGGGCTGCTGATCGGGCCCGGCGAGCCGCGCCCGGACCTCGCGGTGGTCGTCGCCGACGACGACGGCGGGGCCATCTTCGCGACGCTCGAGTACGGGGCCGTCGAGCCCGCGGACGCCTTCGAGCGGGTCTTCGGCACCCCGACCGGCGCCGATCTCCCGGCCCTCTGCGCCGGGGTGGGGGTCCCGTGCACGACCGTCGCGACCGCGGCCGCGCTGGCCGCCGCGCTGGCCGAGCCACCGTCCGGGCTGCGGGTCGTCCACGTCCGGACCGACCGCGCCGGCCGCCGCCGACGCGACCGGGACCTCCGCGATGCGGTGCACGCCGCGGTCGCGCAGGCTCTTCGGGATGGGGCCGACCACCGAGACCGCTGACACCGCCTCCGACGGCATGAGCGCCGCGGGCCGCACCGGCACCTACGTCGCGGCCGGGACGGACGAGCTCCCGGAGCCGGCCCGCTCCGCCCCGCACGTGGACCCGGACTCCGACCCGGAGCCCATGCTGCCGGCGGAGCGGATGCTCGACATCGTCCCGTCGCGGGCGCCCAAGCGGTGGAAGCCGAAGCGGGTCCTGATCACCCCGGCGGCGCTGCGCTGGCCGCTCGCCCGCCGGGTCGCCGAGCGGGCCGCGGCGATGGGCGCGGAGGTGACCGAGCTGCCCGCGAACCGGCTGACGGGTCTGCGGGGCGCGACCGACCGGGAGACCTACGCCCTGGCCAAGTCCACCCTCGCGGTGGTCGAGGCGCCACCGTCCAAGCGCCGGCTGCAGCCGATCCCGCCGAGCGCGGACTGGCGGGTCGACCTGGCCGAGGGCTGCCCGGCGCACTGCCAGTACTGCTATCTCGCGGGCTCCCTGACCGGGCCGCCGGTGACCCGCGTCTACGCCAACCTGCCCGAGATCCTCGACGGCCTCGCCGAGTACGGGCCGGGCGGCCAGCACGAGCCCGCCACCCGCCGCCGCGCGGGGGAGGGCATCACCTTCGAGGCCAGCTGCTACACCGACCCACTGGCGCTGGAGGAGCTGACCGGCTCCCTCGCCGAGACGATCGCCCACTTCGGGGCCTGGGACGCCGACGTCGGGCTCCGGTTCACGACGAAGTTCGACGCCCTCGGCCCGCTGCTCGACATCGACCACGGCCGCCGCACCCGGATGCGGTTCTCCGTGAACGCCAGCGCCGTCACCAGCCGGATCGAGGGCGGGACCGCGGCGCTGCCCGAACGGCTCACCGCGCTGCGCCGGGCCGCGCGGGCCGGGTACCGGGTCGGGCTGACGATCGCCCCGATCTTCCCGATCCCGGACTGGCGCGAGGGCTACGGCGCGCTGCTCCGCGACGCCGCGGCGGCGCTGGAGGGCATCGACGACGTCGACCTCACCGTCGAGCTGATCACCCACCGCTTCACCGCCGGCAGCCGCGACGTCCTGCTCTCCTGGTACCCGAAGACCCGCGTCGAGATGGACCCCGGGCTGCGCACCGTGAAGCGGACCAAGTTCGGCAGCCTGAAGTACGTGCTGCCGCGTGAGGTGATGACCGAGCTGCGGACCTGGTTCGAGGCGGAGGTCAGCCGGGAGCTCCCCGGTGCGCGGATCCTCTACTGGACCTGACCCACCAGCCCCTCCCGGACCTCGGATACCAGCCCCGTCCGGACCTGGCTCCACCCTCGGCCGGACGTGAGACGCCGCACCCGATGCCCCCGGCGGCGTACCGGCTGCAGTGGAGATGGGAGCCCGACCGCAGGGGTCCCCATGCCCGACGTGTCCGCCTGGATCACCGCCGGCCGCGCCTCCCACGACCGGTTCGCCGGTCTCGTGGCCCCCCTCGACGAGCAGGCGGTCACCGGGCCGTCCTACGACACCGAGTGGTCGATCGCCGACGTCGCCTCGCACCTCGGCAGCCAGGGCGAGATCTTCGGGCTGTTCCTCGAGTCGGGGCTGACCGGCACCCCCGCGCCCGGCGGCGCCGCCTTCGGCCCGATCTGGGACCGGTGGAACGCCCTCCCGCCGGCCACGCAGGTCACCGGGTCCGTCCTCGGCGACGAGCGGTTCGTCCGCCGGGTCGAGGGCCTGTCCGACGCCGAGCGCGACGCGTTCTCGACGGACCTGTTCGGCTCTGAGCAGGACCTGTCCGGTCTCCTCGCGACCCGGCTGGGGGAGCACGCCCTGCACGTCTGGGACATCGCGGTCGCCCTCGACCCCGCGGCCACGGTCGCGCCCGACGCCGTGGCGCTGCTGGTCGACGAGCTCCCGGCGCGGGCCGTCCGGGGCGGGAAGGCCGTCGTCGCGGTCGGTCCCCTCACCGTCGTGACCTCCGACCCGGCGCGGCGGTTCACCCTGACCGTCGGCGACGACGTCGTCCTCGCCGCGGCCGACGTCGGCGGCCCCGATGGCGGGGGCGCTGACCTCGAGCTGCCGGCCGAGGCGCTGCTCCGGCTGGTCTTCGGCCGCCTCGACCCCGCGCACAGCCCGGCCGGCGCGGACGAGGCGCTCCTCGCCGTCCTGCGCCAGGACTTCCCCGGGTTCTGACCGCGCACGTCGGGGCGGTCAGCCGGTCAGCGCACCCCGGACGGGGAGAAACTTGGCGTCGGTCTCGGCCAGCTCGGCGGCCGGGTCGGACCCGGCCACGATGCCGGCGCCGGCGTAGAGGGTGACCACCCGCGGGTCGTCGGGCTCCAGCTGGCCGCAGCGCAGGGCGAGGCCCAGCTCGCCGTCGCCGCCGGCGTCGATCCACCCGACCGGCGCGCCGTAGCGGCCCCGGTCGAAGCCCTCCGCGGCGGCCAGCAGCGCCAGCGCCGCCGCCCGCGGGGTCCCGCCCACCGCGGCGGTCGGGTGCAGCTGCCCGGCGATCGACAGCAGCGCCCCCGGCTCGCGGTCGGCCGCGGACAGCGTCGCGACCAGGTCGGTCGCGAGGTGGATGACGTTGGGCAGCTCGAGCAGGTGCGGCCCGGTCAGCCCGACGTCCTCGCAGCGCAGCCGCAGCACGTGGGCGACGGACTGGGCGGCCAGGCGGTGCTCGTCGCGGTCCTTGGCCGACGACGCGAGCTCGGTCGCCGAGGTGTCCGCGTCGGGCCCCCGCCGGACGGTGCCGGCCAGCACGCGCGACGCCACGCCCGCGCCGGTCCGCCGCAGCAGGAGCTCCGGGGTCGCCCCGAACAGGCCGTCGACGGCGTAGACCCAGCACGAGGGGTAGTCCCGCGCGAGCAGGCGCAGCGGCCGGCGCAGGTCGAGCGGCTCGGGGAGCACCGCCCGCAGCTCCCGGGCGAGCACGACCTTGCGCGCCTCGCCGGCCCGCAGCCGGGCGACGACCGCGGCGACCGCGGCTGTCCAGGCGGCGCCGTCCAGGTGGCCGTCGGTGAACTCCGGCGTCCCGGCGGAGGCGGGCAGCGGTGTGGCGGCGAGCACCGGCCGCGGGGGCAGCGGGCCCGCGCCGGCGGCGCTGCGGACGAGCACCGTCCCGCCGTCGCGGTGGACGAGGGCGACCGCCGGGACCCGGACGAGCGTCGTGGCGGCCGAGTCCTCGGCGAACGCCGCGGACACGAACGCGACCGGACCGGTGGCCTCCAGGCCCGCGCCGGACCCGTCGCGCTCGTCGTCGCCGGTCACCGAGGGGGCGCTGGTCACAGGAGGGCGCGGCGCGACCGCTCCGGCCGGCTCGCCGTCGCCCGGCGCGGACTCGACCGTCAGCAGCACCCGGCCCGCGCAGCGCGACCACCAGTCGGCGGCGGCGTCGAGGCGCCCGCGGCCGCGGAACTCGGCGGTGGCCGCCGTGCCCCACCCGACGACGCCCCGGCCGTGGCGGACCCAGGCGAGCAGGTCCGCGTCGACGACCCCGGC
>CAXSIB010000305.1:0-4553 GCA_964237095.1 uncultured Actinomycetales bacterium | reverse complement strand
GGAGCGCGACGCGGGGAGTCCCGGGGTGGGCACCAGGACGACGAGCGGGGTGGTGCCCCGGCCGAGGACCACGGCACCCGGGCTGCCGGCGAGGTCGGCGGCGGCCGCGGCGGCCGGGAACTCCTCGAGGCCGAGGGCGTCGCGGTACCAGCCGGCCATGAGGGGCAGGTCGCCGACCCGGAGGGTGACCGCGTCCATGCCCGTCGCCGCCGGCAGCGGCAGCCGCGGGATGTCGTCGAGCTGGGAGGCGTGGTCGACCTGCGACGTGCGAGCAGCCGGGAAGGTGCGGGCGGGGGTCATCGGACTCCGATCGTCGAACGATCACGGGTGCAGCGATCAGACGGGCAGTCCGCCGTCGCCGTCGGGACGGACACGTGAACTCTCCATGTCAACGTAGGGTACTTCACGTGAACTGTCAAGTGATATACAGTCGAGTGATGGCATCGGCGGCGGTCGCTCCACGGCTCGACGACGGGGACGGGAAGCGTGCGCCGGCGCCGGCGCCGAAGTGGCTCGACCCGGAGGAACGGCTGGTCTGGCTGGCGCTCAACCGGGTCGTGACGCGGCTGCCGTCCGCCCTGGATGCGCAGCTGGAGCGGGACGCGGGCCTGAACTACTTCGAGTACCTGGTGCTCGCGATGCTGTCGGAGCAGGCGGACCGCACCCTGCGCATGAGTGAGCTCGCGGCAACCATCAACGCGTCGCTGTCCCGGCTGTCCCACATCGCGAAACGGCTGGAGGGGCGCGACCTCCTGCGCCGCGAGCCCGACCCGGACGACGGCCGGTGCACGCGGGCCGTGCTCACCGACGCCGGCCTGGCCACCGTCGTCGCCGCCGCCCCGGCCCACGTCGCGACCGTCCGCGCCCTCGTCATCGACGCGCTGACGCCGGCGCAGCTCCGGGACTTCGGCACGGCGAACCGCCGCATCCTCGACCGCGTCGACCCGGACCGGTGACCAGCCGGTTCGCCCGGTGTGGCCTTGGGGTCAGGCGAGGGGACCGGCGTGCTTGTGGTGGATAATGACGATTATGCATCATGGGTGGCGTTGACCGACGACAAGGGTCGAGGACTTCCGACTCACCGGGCTCGACGACGACCGGTGGGGCTCGTGGGGGCGAGCCGGTTGAGCCCGCGACCGCTCACCGAGATGGTGGTGACGTCCGACGGCGCGCTGTTGTGGACGGAGTCGACCCGGCAGGCCGACGCCCCGGTGATCGTGTTCGTCCACGGCGGTCCCGGTCTCTGGGACTACCTGGGGCCGGTCGCCGCGCTGGTGGCGGACCAGCTGTCCACCGTCCGCTACGACCAGCGCGGCTGCGGCCGGTCGTCGGCGAACGCCGGCCACCGGATGGACCGGTTCGTCGCCGACCTCGACGAGCTGCGCGAACACCTGGGCGTCCAGCGATGGTGGCTGTTCGGCCACTCCTTCGGTGCGACCCTCGCCCTCGCGTACGCCGCCGCGCATCCCGACCGGGTGGGGGCAATGGTCCTCGCCGACGGCACCGGGCTCGACTGGGCCGACTTCCGTGCCGAGTACCACCGGATCGCCGACGCCCGGCGGACACCGGACCAGCAGCACCGACTCGATGATCTCGGCTCGCTGGGCGAGCCGGGACGCCGAGGCCGGACCGCCGCGGAGGAGGTCGAGTGGCGTGTGCTGCACGCCGTGCCCGACTTCGCGGACCCGGTCGCCGCGTGGGCGCTGGCCCGGGAGGACGCCGAGGCCCCGTTCGCGATCAACGTCGACTGCAACCGGATCCTCAACGCCGAGACCGATGCGGTCGGTCCGGCCGCCCAACGGGAGCAGTGCGCCCGGGCGACCATGCCCGTGCTCGTGATCCATGGCGCCGGCGACCCCCGCCCGATCGGCGGGGTCCGACGCCTGGTCGACGCCCTGCCCGACGCCCGCCTCGTCGTCCTGCCCGGCTGCGGCCACCAGCCCTGGCGGGAGGATCCCGACGGGTTCCGAGACGTCCTGGCGTCGTTCATCGACGAGGTCCTCACCCGGTGACCGGTGTCGAGGTGCGCGTCCGGTTCCTCGTCGACGACGTTGTCCTGTCCGCACTGCACGGCCGGGCGTTCGGGTCGGCGTCGACCGCGGTGCACCCGTGGGCGCGTCAGCTGGACCGTCACAGCCTGACCTGGATCGGCGCGTTCGACGGTGATGTCCTCATCGGCTTCGTCCATCTCGCCTGGGACGGTGGCGCCCACGCGTTCGTTATCGACACCGCGGTCGACCCGAGCCACCAGCGACGCGGGGTCGGCCGCGCGCTGGTCGAGGCTGCGGTGACCGAGGCCACGCGCGCCGGCTGCGAGTGGGTCCACGTCGACTTCGAGCCACACCTGTCGTCGTTCTACCGGGAGTCCTGCGGCTTCGCCTCCACCGACGCCGGGCTCCTCCAGCTGCCCGCGACCGTCCCGGACCAGGCGTGAGGGAACCAGCGGCGCCCGGCAGCCGTCAGACCGGCATGGTGCCGAGCAGGTCGTCCCCGTCGGCCCGGTCGGTGCTGGTGGCCGTCGTGGCGACGCTGCTGGTCGCGGGATGCGGGACGGCGGCGGCCACGTCCGCGGCCCCCCTCGGAACGACGGTCGCCGCGACTGCGCCGACCGAGGCGGGCAACCGGCGCCTGGCGCGGCAGGAGGCGGTCCGACTGCTCGCCGAGGCGAGGGTGCCCGCGGATGCGGTCCGGGTCCGTCGGCCTCCCCACGGCCTCACCGCTCCGATCAGCCAGCCTGATCTCAGCAGCGTCTTCGTCCGCTCCGGGTACTGGACCGTCCGCTCGCCGTTCGCGACCGCGGTCGCCGCGGTGGCCGCCCTGCCCCCCGCGGGCCTGGTCCCGTTCTCGACGTCCACCGGGTCCGGGCCGGACCTGAAGACGGCTGGTTTCGTCTACGCCCCCGCGGTCGCTCCCGCCTGGGGTGATGCGCAGTACCAGATCGACCTCAGCCGCCTCTCGGCGGACACCACCGGCATCCGGGTCGACGCCGTCGTCACCTGGTCCGACCCGACGCCGGCCCGGGACACCGCCACCGGCCCCCGGTTGCGGGTCACCGTCGGTGCGCCGTGCCCGGCCGGTGACGACGGCGTCGTGGGGGTCCGCTCCCCCGGGCCGTTCCTCGGTGGGCAGCTGGTCTACCGCGCTCGCCCGACCGCCGCCCGGGTCTGCTCGTACGCCGGCTCCGACGCCAAGCGCCCCTTCGTCCTCACCCGGTCCCGGATCCTCACCGCGCTTCAGGCCCGGGCGGTCGCCACCGCGGTCGCCGCCGTCTCTCTCGCTCACACCGACGGCGCCGCCTACAGCTGTCCCGCCGACTTCAGCCGCTCGGTGGCGATCGCCCTGAGCTACCCGGGCCGCCCCGACGTCGACCTCTGGTACGGGGCCTCCGGCTGCTCCACCCTCGCGAACGGTCACGTCACCGCCTTCGGCTTCGCCGCCCGCCCGGCTCTCGCCGCCCTCGCGACTGACCCACAGACGTCTGGTCTGCGGTGACGACGTCGCGGGCAGGGGCACGGTGGCTCGCCGCCGTCCTCGTCGTCAGGTCGGCGGTCGGCGGGTGCACGTCCGGACCGGGGCCGGTCGACTCCCCCGCCGCGTCACCCGGCGGGTGCACTGTTGCCGTCGGGTTCCAGACCATCGCCACGTGAGCGCCAGCATCCGCACCGAGCCCTACGCCGGCCGACGCGGTCACGGCCTGATCAGTCCTAGTGGCTGAAGAAGGACAGCCAGACGTACAGCCCGACATCGACGAGCAGGAGCGCCGCGGCGAGCCAGGTCACAGCGATCGCGGTGCGGCGGTAGGAGGCACCCGGCCCCGCCTGGCCGAGCAGCCATGCGGGGACGAGACACCACAGCGCACACGAGTCGGCGGTCAGAAAGGCCGAACCGATGAGCGGCGATCCCCAGGAGATCCCGACGAACGCGGTGATGAGTGCGGACGCCAGGACACTGGCCGAGCTCACCGCCAGCAGCACCACCGCCGACACCGCCAGCGTCGTGCGAGAGCGCTCGGACATTCGCGTGGGGCCACTCTCGGTCGCGGTACGCAGCCATTCTCCTGACTGCTGCACACCGGCACAAGGTCGGCCGCCGCGCCGTTTGCTCCACCACCCACAGAGTGGCCAAGAAGGAGCCGCTCTCATCCCGCGGGTGGACAGCGTCGAACCGGGCGCGAGCGCCGTCGACCCGACGGTGCGCGGCACGGCGGTTGTTCTGTTGATCCGAAGGAGACCGCAGTGGTCGGCTGGTCAGTCCGTGGTCGGACGCCGCAGCACACCTGGATCGCTACCTTCACGGGATGGCGACGGGATGGCGGCCCAGTTCTGCACGCCGGCAGCGAGCCGGCGAGGTGACGTGGACCGTCCTCTGCCGGACTTTCCGCTGGATCCGACGGCTCGTGGTGGTCGCGGTCGCCGCTGCGATCCTGACGGTGGCGGGACTGTACGTCCACTCACCGGCCGCCTCGACCGCAGCCGATCTGGCGGCCCTCCCGTTCGGGTTTCCCCGGCATGGGTGACCCAGGAGTCCCTCTACGAGGTCGGTCCACTCCCGGC
>CAXSIB010000304.1:0-4556 GCA_964237095.1 uncultured Actinomycetales bacterium | reverse complement strand
GGCCCGGGTCGGCGCGGGGCCGGTGGAGCGGGTGCACGCGGTCCACGCCCCTCCCTGTCCGGTCCGGCTGGCCGCCGACGGTGCCCGGTCGGGTCGGCGCGCGGCGATGGTAGCCAGGCTGCCTGCGGCGAGCCGTCGCGGCGGGACCCGCCCCTACGCTGGCCCGGTGTCGCCGCCGGACCTCGTCGCCATCGCCGCGGCCGTGCTGACGGTCGACCCGCTGGCGGTCGAGCTCGGGGACCGCTTCGCCGCCGCGGGCCACGAGCTGGCCCTCGTCGGGGGCAGCGTGCGCGACGCCCTGCTGGGCCGGGCCGACACCGACCTGGACTTCGCGACCTCGGCGCGCCCGCACGAGACCGAGGCGGTCCTGCGCGGCTGGGCCGAGGCGGTCTGGGACGTGGGCCGCGCGTTCGGCACCATCGGCGGCCGCCGCGCCGGCCGCGACCTCGAGATCACCACCTACCGCTCCGACGACTACGACCGGAGCAGCCGCAAGCCCGTCGTCGCCTTCGGCGAGACCCTCGGGGCCGACCTGGCGCGGCGGGACTTCACGGTGAACGCGATGGCCGTGCGGCTGCCGGGCGGGGAGTTCGTGGACCCCCACGGCGGCACCGCCGACCTCGACGCCCGCCTGCTGCGCACCCCCGGCGCCCCGGCGGACAGCTTCACCGACGACCCGCTGCGGATGCTGCGCGCGGCCCGGTTCGTCTCGACCCTCGGCTTCGCGGTCGATCCGGCGGCGCTCGCGGCGGCGACCGCGATGGCCGACCGCATCGCGATCGTCTCGGCGGAGCGGGTCCGGGCCGAGCTGGAGAAGCTGCTCCTCGGCGCGGACCCGGTCGGCGGCCTGGAGGTCCTCGTGGCCGCCGGGCTGGCCGCCCACGTCCTGCCGGAGCTGCCGGCGCTGCAGCTCGAGATCGACGAGCACCACCGGCACAAGGACGTCTACGACCACTCCCTGACCGTGCTGAGCCAGGCCGTCGACCTCGAGCCGCGCCTCCCCGCGGGCGGCCCGGACCTCGTCAACCGGCTCGCCGCGCTGCTCCACGACGTCGGCAAGCCGAAGACGCGCCGGCTCGAGCCGGGCGGGACGGTGACCTTCCACCACCACGACGAGGAGGGCGCGCGCCTCGTCCGCCGGCGGCTCACCGCGCTCACCTTCCCGGCGCACGTGGTGGACGACGTCGCCACCCTGACCGCCCTGCACCTGCGGTTCCACGGCTACGGCGACGGCGCGTGGACCGACTCCGCCGTCCGCCGCTACGTGCGCGACGCGGGGCGGCTGCTGCCGTGGCTGCACGTGCTGACGCGGGCCGACTGCACCACCCGCAACACCCGCCGGGCGCTGCGCCTCAGCCGGGCCTACGACGACCTCGAGGCCCGCATCGCGGTGCTGTCGGCGCAGGAGGACCTCGACAACCTGCGCCCCGCCCTCGACGGCGACCGGATCATGGCCGTCCTCGGGGTGGCCCCCGGCCGGGTGGTCGGCCGGGCGCGGGCCCACCTCCTCGAGCTGCGCCTCGCCGAGGGCCTGACCGACCCGGTCGCGGCCGAGGCGGCGCTGCTCGTGTGGTGGGCCGCCCAGCCGGAGCGCGCCGCGCCGCCCGGGAGCACCGGCCCGTCGGCGGGTGCACCGGACCCGACCGCGGACTGACGGGCCCTCCACGCCGCGTTTAGCATCGTGGCGTCCTGCGTCGACGCACCGTCCGAGCCCCGGGGAGACCGATGGCCAGCAGCCCGGCCGCCAGCCCGGTCGTGAGCCCGGTCGCCGCGCGGAGCCCGGTGGACGCCCCGGCCGGTGCGGACCGCATCCCCGACGACCTGCTGGCCGACGGCCCCTCCGACGGCGGCCTCCTCGACGGCGACGAGCTCGACGAGGCCGGGGCCGACCGCGGCCTCGACGGCCTGCCGGCGGACCGCCCGGGTGCCGCCACCCGGGCGTTCGCGGTCTGGCTCGTCGTCGCCGGCGCGGTCGGCGGGTTCGCGGCGTTCATCCTCAGCTGGGACAAGGTCAAGCTGCTGGAGGACCCGAACACCCACCTGGCCTGCAACTTCAGTCCGTTCATCAGCTGCGGCAGCGTCATGACCAGCCGGCAGGCGTCGGCGTTCGGCTTCCCCAACTCCTTCCTCGGCGTCGCCGGCTTCGCGATGGTGCTGGCGATCGGGACGGGTCTGCTGGCGGGGGCGGCCTTCCGGCGGTGGTTCTGGCTCGGGCTGCAGGCCGGAGCCGTGTTCGGGATCGGGCTCATCGCCTGGCTGATCGACCAGTCGATGTTCCACATCCACGCGCTGTGCCCGTGGTGCATGGTCGTCTGGTCGGTGATGATCCCGACCTTCGTGGTCGTGACCGCCTACAACCTGCGCAGCGGCCACCTCGGCCGGCGCGGCGTGGGGGCGGGCCGGTTCGTCACCCGCCACCTCGGCGAGATCGTCGTGGTCGCCTACGCCGTCGTGGTCGCCCTCGCCGGGGTCCAGTTCTGGTCCTACTGGCAGACCCTGATCTGACCGCGGAGGCGGGGTTCACCACCGGCCGGGCGTGACTCCCGGTCTGCCCGAGGCCCGGGTCGACGGCGGAGCCGCCCGAGCTGGCGGAGGGCGGTGGCGACCCGAGGGTCGTGCCCGCGTCGATGTCGGCGTCGCCACGACCTGCGCCAGTGGTCCCACACGTGCTCGAACGGCCGGCTCGACACCGCCTCCGGCGTTACCGTCACGGCGTGGCTCCAGGAACCGTGCGGGAGTGGCACAACGAACGAGCGTGGGGTGTGATCGACTCCGACGGGACCCCGGGTGGTTGCTTCACCCTCTTCACCTCCCTTCAGACCGAGGGGTACCGGGGCCTCGTCGCGGGTCAGCAGGTGGACTTCGAGTGGGAGCCGACCGACATGGCGGACTTCGCTTTTCGCGCCGTTCGCGTGCAGCCGACCCCCACCGACGACTGAGGGAACGGCGAGCCGACACCTCGAGGCCCGGTGCCCCGGTGGCTGACCGGAACGACCCGGCCCGCCGGCGCGGGCGACCCCGTCCGGACGTCGAGGCTGACGGGCTCGCGGGCGTTGCCCGGCGTCCCGTCCAGCTCGACCTCGAAGGCGGCGGCGGTGTCCGGTCGACGGACTCCCCCGGGTGCGGCCCGGGCCGGCCACGCCGTGCGCGACGGGACGGGGCGGTCCGGACGGCCGGTGCATGGGGTTTGATGCCCGGGTGACGAGCGGCGACGGGTGCTGAGCCCGAGCGACGACCCGGTGGTCGGCTGGTCCCTCGAGCGCGTCGGCGGCACCCTGGGTCGCCACGCCGTCCGCTTCACGGGGTGGTGGACGCCCGCCCGGGTGCTGATCGCGCTCACCGCGCTGTCGTTCCTGCTCGGGCTGGCCCAGAAGGCGCCCTGTCTCGAGACCGGCTACAGCCGCGACACCACCACCCTCTACTCCCGGCTCTGCTACTCCGACGTCCCGCTGCTCTACCGCGAGCGCGGACTGGCCCAGGGGCACGTCCCGTACCTGCAGTCGGGGGACTACCCGGCGCTGGAGTACCCCGTCCTGACCGGGATGCTGATGGAGCTGGGGTCGCTCGTGACCCACGCGCTGCCGGGGGCGGCCGGCGGCACGGGGACCGCCGCGGCCGCGGCCGGCGGGGTGCGGTTCTTCGGGGTCACGGCCGTGCTGCTCTTCCTGCTCGCGGTGGTCACGGTGCTGGCGACCGCGGGCGCGGCCGGCCCCCGCGGGCGGACCGTCGGGGCGATGGTCGCGCTGTCCCCGGTGCTGGTCCTGGCCGGGACGATCAACTGGGACCTGCTGCCCGTCGCGCTGACGTCGCTGGCGATCCTCGCGTGGGCCCGCTCGCGCCCGGAGCTGGCCGGCGCCCTGCTCGGGCTCGGCGGCGCGGCGAAGCTGTACCCGCTGTTCCTGCTCGGGCCGCTGCTGATCCTCTGCCTGCGCGCCGGGCGGGTGCGGGCCTGGCTGTCCACGGTCGCGTTCGCGGCGATCGCGTGGCTCGTCGTGAACCTGCCGTTCGTGCTCGACGGCTCCGCGGTACGCCAGGCGTGGGAGACGTTCTGGACGTTCAACCGCTCCCGCTCGGTCGACTTCGGCTCGGTCTTCTACCTCCCCTACCTGGCCGGCAGCCCGGTGAGCCACCTCAACGTGTGGAGCAACGGGCTCTTCCTGCTCGGCTGCGTCGGGGTGGCGCTGCTGACCTGGCTCGCCCCGGTCCGCCCGCGCCTGGCCCAGGTGGCGTTCCTCACGGTCGTCGCGTTCACCCTGACCGGGAAGGTCTACTCCCCGCAGTACGTGCTCTGGCTGCTGCCGCTGGCCGTCCTGGCCCGGCCCCGCTGGCGGGATCTCCTCGTCTGGCAGGCCGCGGAGGTCTTCTACTGGATGTCGGTCTGGTGGTACCTCGGCGGCTACGAGAACCCCGGCAACGGCAGCGAGGTGGGCCTCTACCAGATCGCCATCGGGGTCCGCCTGGCCGGCCAGCTGTACCTGGTGGTGCTCATCGTCCTCGACGCCCTGCGTCCCGACCGGGACCCCGTGCGGGCGGGGCCCGGGTCCCCGGCCGCGGCC
>CAXSIB010000303.1:0-4563 GCA_964237095.1 uncultured Actinomycetales bacterium | reverse complement strand
ACGGCCGCGAGGACCGGCACGCGCGCCGCGAGGCCGGCGCCGGGCCCGGGCTGGTCCCGTTCGTCGCGCGCCCGTTCGAGGGACTGGCCGGCGAGACCGAGTGGGTGGCGCTGCGGGAGTTCGTGCCGGCCGCGACCGGGACGGTCGCGCTCGCACCTGCGCCCGCCGCGGACGGCGACACCGCGCCGACCACCGACACCACGGCGGCCCGTCCCACCGAGGTCCACGTCGCGTCGGTGCTGCCGCTCGCGCACCCCGCGGTGGTCCGCGCGGACCGTTCGATCTGGCTCGCCGTGCAGACCCTCGCCGCGGGCGCCTCGGGCGACGCGAGCCGCGAGCTCGCCGACGCCCTCGAGCGGGCGCTGGCGACCGAGCCGGGCACGCACGTCCACCTCCCGGAGCGCCTGACCCCCGGGGTGCGCCTGCAGGACCTCCTCGACCCCGCGAGCCCGCTGCACCTCACGGTGTCCGCCGACCTCGCGTTCTGGCTCGACGGCGACGGCGGGAGCGGTCTCGACGGGGCGGCGGCCGACGTCCGGGCGTCGATGGACCGGGCCACCCAGTCCCTCGCCCCGACCGAGCGGATCCTCGAGTCGGAGTCGGCGTACCGGACCGAGATCGGCCGCCGGACCTACATCCGCTGGGTGCTGGCCGGCGCCGAGAACCGGTCCCTGGACGCCCTCGCCCGCCTGCACGCGGCCGGCGCGGTCGGCGTCACCCCCGGGTCCCGCCTCCTCGGCTCGTTCCGGGCGTGCGGCCTGATCGTCCCGGTCTGGGAGATCGACCCCGCCACGACCGTGGAGGAGCTCGTCGAGCCCCTCGGCCGGGTCGCCGCCGGCCTCGCCGACGCCCGCACGCGCGGGGTCCCGCTGACCGACGCGGAGCGGCGGTCGCGGGCCGGGCTGCTGTCCCGCCAGATCACCGTCCACTGACCGCGCCCACGCCGTGACGAGCACCCCGGTCCCGGCGTCGGTCCCGGCGTCGGAGCCGGCCGGCGTCGTCATCGGCATCGACATCGGGACGACGAGCACCAAGTCGGTCGCCTACGACGTCACCGGCCGCGCCGGCGCCAGCCACGCGGTCGCCTACCCGCTCGCGGAGCCGCACCCCGGCTACGCCGAGCAGGACCCCGACGTGATCGTCGCGGCGGTGCTCGCCACCGTCCGCGAGGTCGTCGCGCGGACGGCCGGGCCGGTGCTCGCGGTGTCGTTCAGCACCGCGATGCACGCCCTGATCGGCCTCGACGCCGAAGGCCGGCCGCTCACCCCGTCGGTCACGTGGGCGGACTCCCGGGCGAGCGCGCAGGCCGAGCGGATCCGGGCGTCGCCGGGCGGGCTCGCGCTGCACCGGCGCACCGGGACGCCCGTGCACCCGATGTCCCCGCTGACGAAGCTCGTCTGGTTCCGGGAGAACGAGCCGGAGCTGTGCGGCCGCGTCGCGCACTGGGTCGGCATCAAGGACCACGTGGTGGCACAGATGTGCGGGGTCCTGGTCACCGACCACTCGGTCGCGTCCGGCACCGGCCTGCTCGACATCCACCGCCTGCACTGGGATCCCGAGGCCCTCGCCCTCGCCGGGGTCGTCGCGACGCAGCTGCCGACCCTGCTGCCGACGACGGCGGTGCTGCCCGGCGGCCTGACCGCGGCCACCGCGGCGGCGACCGGGCTGCCGCGGACGACGCCGGTGGTCCTCGGCGCGGGCGACGGGCCGCTGGCCAACCTGGGCCTCGGCGCCGTCCGTCCCGGGGTCGCGGCCTGCTCGATCGGGACGAGCGGCGCGCTGCGGGTGATGGTGGAGACGCCCGGCGTCGACCCCGACGGCGGGGTGTTCTGCTACGCGCTCACCGCCGACCGGTGGGCCGTCGGCGGGGCGATCAACAACGGCGGCATCGTGCTCGGCTGGGCCGGTGACGCCCTCGCCCCCGACCTGGGCCCGCACGCCGAGGACCGCCTCCTCGCCCTCGCCGCGACCGTGCCGCCGGGGTGCGGCGGGCTGGTGATGCTCCCGTACCTGCTGGGGGAACGGGCGCCGCAGTGGGGCTCGGTCGCGCGTGGGGCGTACGTCGGGCTGACCCGCGAGCACCGCCGCGAGCACCTGGTCCGCGCCGCACTGGAGGGCGTCTGCCAGCAGCTCGCGCTCGTCCTCGCCTCGATGCGCGCGGCGGGCAACGAGGTCCGCGAGATCCGGGCCACCGGCGGCTTCGCCCGGAGTCCCTTCTGGCGTCAGCTGCTGGCCGACGTGCTCGACATGGACGTCGGTTTCCCCAGCGGGCACGAGGGATCCAGCTTCGGCGCGGCCCTGCTCGCGATGCAGGCCCTCGGCCTGGTCGCGTCGGTCGACGTCGCCGCGGACATGGTCACCATCACCGAGACCGTGCACCCGGATCCGGCCGCCGCCGCGACCCACCGTGCGCTGCGCCCGGTGTTCGCCGGCCTGTACGCCGCGCTCGTCCCCGCGTTCACGTCCCTGCGCACCCTCGCACCGACGCTCCCGCTGGCGACCGCCGCGGCGGCGCCGGCGGTGCCGACCGGACCGATGCCGAGCCCGCACTGACGGTCGTGCGCCGGCGGCATGTTCGCGTGCGCCGAAGCCCGGGCTGCTCGGCGTGCCCGGCCGGGAACGGCTGTCGCGCCGATCGAAGCCAGATCTCGTCAGCTCATCCAAGGAGAACTCGGGGACGACGTCACAGAGCGACGTGGAAGGCGGCACCGACGGGCGAGTGACATCCGCGCTGGCGGCGTGAGCTGAGCCGATGGCTGTCCGTTCGGCGCGTCCGGCCGTGGTGGTGCTCGGGTGCGACGGCGAGGTCGTCGGTTCGTGTCGGTCACCGAACCCACCGAGTCAGCGCTGCGGTCGACGGCCACGTCGGCTCCTGTCCCTACCGGGGAGTGGGCGCCGCAGTGGATCGGTCGTGCGGCGCCGGGTCGGTGAGGTGGTGGGCGATGACGGGCCCGAGCCAGGCGGTCAGCTCGTCGTCGCTCATGTCGACGAGGGGCGGCACCCGGAGGATGAGCCGGGCCACGGCGACACCGAGCAGCTGGGCCCCGATGAGCGCGGCGCGCTGCGGCGCGCGGTCGCGGGCCACCGGCCCGAACGCCGGGGCGACCTGGTCGACGAAGACGGCGAGGAGGGCCTGCGCGGCCGCCGGGTTGCTGCCCGATGCACGCAGCAGGCCGAGCAGCGGCCCCCCGGGGCTCCACGCCGCGATGAACCGCGGGAGGACCGCGGCGGCGACCCGGTCGGGTGCCACCCCGGTGAGGTCGGGGAGGTCCAGGTCGAGCTCGGCAGAGGCTCGGAAGAGCCCGTCCTTGCTCCCGAAGTAGTGCATGACCAGCGACGGATCGATGCGGGCGGCCGTGGCGACCGACCGGATCGTCGTGCGGTCGTAGCCGTCGCCGGCGAACTGCAGCCGCGCCGCGGCGAGGATCGCCGCCCGGGTCTGCACGGCGTCGCGAGTCCGGCCGGGCATGGACCGACAATATCTCAACAGCTGTTGACTTGGGTCGGCCGCCGCCGTAGCGTCTGGTTCAACAGGCGTTGAACGGCCACCGGCCACCCCGCCCTCACCGCATCGGGAGGTGCGCGATGTCCGTCTCCTCGAGCGGCACCACGTCCGGTTCCACCACCGCTCCGGCCGGCCCGGCCGCTCCGCCCACGCCCGGCCGGGACGTCGACGTCGTGGTCGTCGGCGGCGGCCCGGCCGGGATGACCGTCGCGGGGGACCTCGCCCGCTGCGGTCGCTCGGTGGTGGTGCTCGAGCGCTGGCCGTCGATCAACCGCGCCAGCCGTGCGTTCGCGACCATGGCCCGGACGCTGGAGGTGCTCGACGCGCGGGGCCTGGCCGCCGACCTGCTCGCGACGGGCACCACGACCACCGCGGTCAACCTGTTCCACGGGGCCGAGCTCGATCTGTCCCGGCTGCCCTCCCGCCACCGCTGCGCGCTGATCACCCCACAGACCAACGTCGACCGGGCCCTGGGCCGGTACGCCGCCGAGCACGGGGCCGACATCCGGCGGGGCGTCGAGGTCGTCGACCTCGTCCAGGACGACACCGGGGTGACCGTCGCCACCCGCCCGAGAGGGGACGACGATCCCGCGCACCGCACCACCTGGCGCGCCTCCTACGTCGTCGGCGCCGACGGCGCCCACAGCACCGTGCGGGACCTGGTCGGGCTGGACTTCCCCGGCCGGTCGGTCCTGTCCTCGGTGGTCCTGGCCGACGTCGAGCTCGCGGCCGGCCCCCGGGACGGCGGCCTCACCCTCGGCGACACCCCTGACGCGTTCGGGTTCCTCGTCCCCTACGGCCGCCAGGACGCCGACGGCGGGTGGTACCGGTCGATGACCTGGGACCGCCGCCACCAGGTGGCCGACACCGAGCCGGTCGACGACGCCGAGATCGTCGACGTCCTCGGCCGCGTCATGGCTCACGACGTCGGGGTGGTCGAGGTCGGCTGGCACTCCCGCTTCCACTGCGACGAACGCCAGGTCCGCAGCTACCGCGCCGGTCGGGTGTTCCTGGCCGGTGACGCCGCCCACGTCCACTCACCGGTCGGCGGACAGGGC
>CAXSIB010000302.1:0-4566 GCA_964237095.1 uncultured Actinomycetales bacterium | reverse complement strand
GCGGGCCGTGCCGACGGAGCGCGCGGCGGCGTCGCGGACGCCGGTGACGGCGACCGCCCACCGGCCGCCGCCGACCGCGTCCAGCGCGACCCCGGACAGCCCGAGACCCAGGGTCAGGACCAGCGACGCCGCGACGACCGGCCGGGTCGACCGCTCTCCCCGGGGCCCACGTCCTGCCGGCCGCGCACGCCGCGGCCCCGCGCTCCTGTCCACGCCGCGATCCTCGTCCCCGACCGCGGCGGACCCTGGTCCGCGCACCGGTCCGGTCTCAGCGGGCTCTCAGCCGCCGCGGTCGGCTGTCCGTCCCGGCCCGCTCACCGCCGCTCGTCGAGCCGCCCGCGGGCAACCCCGAACCCCCGGCGGCGTCCGGCACACTGGCCGCCCGGTCCCGCGCCACGGGGGGATCGCCGCGACCTGGGGAGCACCGAGCTGTGGCCGACCTGTACCCGGACGTCGAGCCCCACGGCCGCGGCCGCCTCGCGGTCGGCGACGGCAACACCATCTGGTGGGAGACGTGCGGCAACCCGGCCGGGAAGCCCGCGGTCGTCCTGCACGGCGGCCCCGGCTCGGGCTGCAGTCCCTTCTGGCGCAGGTACTTCGACCCCGCCGCGTACCGGGTGGTGCTGTTCGACCAGCGCGGCTGCGGCCGCAGCACCCCGAGTGCCGGCGACCCCGCCGTCGACCTGTCGACGAACACCCTCGACCACCTCCTCGACGACATCGAGGCGCTGCGCGGCCACCTCGGGATCGAGCGCTGGCTGGTGCTCGGCGGCTCCTGGGGGACGACCCTCGGCCTCGCCTACGCGGTCCGGCACCCCGAGCGGGTCACCGCGGCGGTCCTGTTCCTGATCGCCCTGACCCAGCGGCACGAGGTCGCGTGGACCACCCGGGACATGGGCCGGGTGTTCCCCGAGGAGTGGGAGCGCTTCCGCGACGGCGTCCCCGCGGCCGACCGCGGCGGGGACCTCGCCGACGCCTACCGCCGGCTGCTGGCGGACCCCGACCCGGCGGTCCGGGACCGGGCCGCCCGGGCGTGGTGTGCGTGGGAGGACACCCACGTGTCCCTCGCCGCCGGCTTCCGACCGAGCGCCCGCTACGAGGACCCCGCGTTCCGGGCGTGCTTCGCCCGGCTGGTGACCCACTACTGGGCGCACGCGGCGTGGCGGGACGAGGGCGAGCTGCTGCGCGGCGCCGCCGGTCTCGGCGCGATCCCCGCGGTCCTGGTCCACGGCCGCCTCGACGTCAGCGGCCCCCTGGACACCGCGTGGGCGCTGGCCCGGGCGTGGCCGGGCAGCGAGCTCGTCGTCGCCGAACACGCCGGGCACAGCGGGGTCGACGCGGCGATCGCGGCGGCCGTCGTCGCCGCGACGGACCGGTTCTCCCGTCAGGACTGACGGACAGCCTCCGGTCCGGGCTGACGGACGGTCTCGACCGGCCGCCGCCCCTCGCACCCGGTCGACCACGTGTCGGCGCGGCCGCAGGACCGGCGCGAGCGGTGCGCTCGTCGGCTGCAGTGGGTCAGCCGCGGTCGGACCGCACGGGCAGCAGCAGCTCCGCCAGCCAGCTCAGGACGGCGATCACCAGACCACCCAGCACGGCCGCGCCGAAGCTGTCGACGGCGAGGTGGCTGCTCAGGCCGGCCGTGACCGCGAGCAGGGCCGCGTTCACGACGAGCAGGAACAGGCCCAGGGTCAGGAGGACCAGCGGGAGGCTGAGCAGGCGCAGCACCGGACCCAGGATCGCGTTGACGACCGAGAAGAGGACCGCGATCCAGAGATAGGCGCCGAAGCCGCCGTGGACGTGGATCCCGGGGACGATCCGGGCGGCGACGCCGATGATCGCGGCGACGACCACCAGCCGGATGAGCAGACGCAGCAGCATGGCCTCATCATCGGTGCCCGCCGGGGCGCCCCGCGACGGCCGACCGCGAAACCGGCCACGACACCGGCCACGACACCGACGACGGCGACGACGACTACCGTCCGAGCGTGCCCGCCGCCGACGACCCGGTCCCCGCGGGGACCGGCCCCGAGCGCGAGCTCCTCCTGCGGTGGCTGGGATGTCTCCGCGGCGCCGTCCTCCGCAAGACCGCCGGCGTGAGCGAGGCCGACCGCCGGTGGCGGCCGGACGGGCGGCTCATCCCGCTGCTGGCGATCGTGCGCCACCTCACGCAGGTCGAGTGGCGGTGGATCGACGGGGAGTTCCTCGGCGCGTCCGTCAGCCGCTCCGAGGACGAGTTCGGCCCCGGCGCCGAGCTGACCCTCGCGGCGGCGGTCGCCGCCTACCGGGCGCGCGCCGCCCGCACCGACGCGGTCGTCGCGGGCCTCCCCCTCGACACCCGCTGCGGCCGCGAGCCCGACACCGACCTGCGGTGGGTGCTCCTCCACCTCGTCAACGAGACCGCGCGCCACGCCGGGTACGCCGACGCCGTCCGGGAGCTGCTCGACGGCACGACCGGCGAGTAGACCGGTTCATGGTCGCCGAGTCGGAGCCCGCCGTGCCGCCGGTGGTCCGGGAGGTCGCCGGGAGCACCCCGCCGCGTCTGGTGTGGGAGAACGAGCTGGGCGGACTGACGTTCGCCCTCGGCGGCGGAGCCGGACGACGCTTCCTCAAGTGGACCCCCGCGGGCACCGTCGACCTGTCCCGGGAAGTGGCGCGGCTCACCTGGGCCGCCACCCACACCAGCGTCCCCCGGGTCCTCGACCACGGCGGGGACGACGCCGGGTCGTGGCTGCTCACCGCCGGGCTCCCCGGGGAGAGCGCGGTCGGCGACCGCTGGCTGGCCGCGCCGGCGGTCGCGGTCCGGGTGCTCGGATCCGGGCTGCGCGCCCTGCACGACGCCCTTCCGGTGACCTCCTGCCCCTTCTCGTGGTCGGCGGCGGACCGCCTCGCCGACGTGCGCGCCCGGGCCGGTGCGGGCCGGATCGACCCGGGCCGCTGGCATCCCGAGCACCGGACCCACACCCTGGCGAGCGCCCTCGCCGTGCTGGCCGACCCACCCGACGTCGACCTCGAGGTGGTCTGCCACGGCGACGCGTGTGCCCCGAACACCGTGCTCACCGACGACGGCCACCTGTCCGGGCACGTCGATCTCGGCGACCTCGGCACCGCCGACCGCTGGGCCGACCTGGCCGTCGCCACGTGGAGCACAGGGTGGAACTTCGGCCCCGGCTGGGAACGGCTGCTGCTCGACGCCTACGGGATCGACCCCGACCCGGCACGCACCGGATACCACCGGCTCCTGTGGGACCTCGGGCCGTGAGGTCCCGGCTCGGTCACCGGGTCGACGTCGCCCGGGCGGTCGGCGGGCCGGCCACCCGGTCGCGGCCGGTCTCCTTCGCCCGGTAGAGGGCCCGGTCGGCGGCCCGCACGAGATCGGCGACGGGGTCGTCGGTGGTCGACCCGAGCGTGGCGAGCCCGAACGACCCGGTCACCGTGAGCACGGGCCACGCGTCCAGGCCGAGGGGGGTGGGGTGGTCCCGCAGCCCCCGCCGACAGCGTTCGGCGACCTCGAGGGCCGCGTCGGGGCCGGTGTCGGGCAGGACGATCGCGAACTCCTCCCCGCCGTACCGCGCCAGGACGTCACTCGTGCGCAGGGCGGTCCGCAGGCGGCGGCCCGCCTCGACGAGGACCGCGTCCCCCGCGGGGTGGCCGTGGTCGTCGTTGACCCGCTTGAAGTGGTCGAGGTCGGCGATCAGCAGGCTGACCGGGGTTCCCGAGCGCACCGCGCGGTCCACCTCGAGGCCGAGGAACTCCTCGAAGAACCGCCGGTTGTACAGCCCGGTCAGCCCGTCGGTGACCGCCAGCCGCTCCTGCTCGGACCGGGCCCGCTCGAGTCCGGTCGCGATGCGGCGCAGGTCGGCGTTGCCCAGCGCAGCCCGGGCGAGGACCACGACCACGGCGGCGACGACCACGAGCACGTCCACCGGCCGGTGCCCGGGCCGGGAGGAGGCGACGGCCACGGCCGCGAAGCAGCCGACGACGACCGCGACCATCGGGATCCGGCTCGCCAGCAGCTGCGGCCGCGCCGGCAGCGCCCGGTGCCGGTGGGCGGTCAGCGCGGCCAGGCAGATCAGCAGGGCCGGCAGCTGGTAGGCGTCGTCGAGCCAGCGCTGTCCGCGCGCGCCGTCGTCGAGGTGGGTCAGGACGAGGCTGTCGAGGACCGCCAGGACGGCGAACGCGACGACCACCAGGGTCCGCGACGGTGCGAGGTGCCGGCCGGCTCCGACCGCCGCGGCCAGCGCCAGGACGACGAACAGGACGTCGAGGACCGGGCTCGCGGTGGAGAGGACCACGGCGAGGGAGCCGCCGCGGGCCAGGGCGGACCCGACCTCGATCTCCCAGCCGAGGTAGCAGGCCACCAGCGCCACCACGGCGACGTCGACCAGCCCCCGGAGGCCGGTCCCCAGGCGGGGACGGCCGCAGACGAAGAGCGCCGCCGCCATCGCGGGGACGTAGTCGGCCAGGTAGAGGGCGTCGGCCCACCCCTGCTGCCCCCGGTTCGACAGCCCGGTCAGCGGCCCGACCGACCAGACCAGCTCCACGGCCAGCCACAGCCAGCAGAAC
>CAXSIB010000301.1:0-4579 GCA_964237095.1 uncultured Actinomycetales bacterium | reverse complement strand
CGGCGGCGGCCCCCCCGCCGGCCGCCCGTGGCCGCGGCGGGCACGCCGGGGAGGTGACCCTGGCCCACGCGCTGAACCTGGCGATGCGCCGGGCGCTGGAGTCCGACCCCAAGGTGCTCGTCATGGGCGAGGACGTCGGGCACCTCGGTGGGGTGTTCCGGGTCACCGACGGCCTCGCGAAGGACTTCGGCGACGACCGCGTGCTGGACGCCCCCCTCGGGGAGTCCGGCATCGTCGGTACCGCGATCGGGATGGCGATGCGCGGGTACCGGCCGATCTGCGAGATCCAGTTCGACGGCTTCGTGTTCCCCGCCTACAACCAGATCGTCACGCAGCTCGCCCGGATGCGGACGCGGACCGCCGGCCGGGTGCCGCTGCCGGTGGTCGTCCGGATCCCGTTCGGCGGGGGGATCGGGTCGGTCGAGCACCACTCGGAGAGCCCCGAGGCGATGTTCGCCCACGTCCCCGGCCTGACCGTGGTCGCGTGCTCGAACCCGGTCGACGCGCACTGGATGCTCCGCGAGGCCGTCCGCGGGGAGGACCCGGTGATCTTCTTCGAGCCGAAGCGGCTCTACTACCAGCGCGCTCCCCAGGAGCTGCTGGAGTCGACCGCGGCCGCGAAGGCCGCGGAGTCCGCCCGCGGCGGGTACCCGCTGCGCCACGGCGCCGTCGTCCGCGCCGGCACCGACGTCACCCTCGCCGGCTACGGACCCACGGTGACGACGTGCCTGTCCGCCGCTGAGGCCGCCGCCGAGGACGGGGTGTCGGTGGAGGTCGTCGACGTGCGCTGCCTCAACCCCCTCGACGCCGCGACCGTCATCGCCTCGGTCCGGCGCACCCACCGCCTCGTCGTCGTCCACGAGGCACCGCGGTCCGGCGGCATCGGCGGGGAGATCGTGGCCCGGGTCACCGAGGCCTGCTTCGACGTGCTGGAGGCGGCGCCCGTGCGCGTGACCGGGTTCGACGTGCCCTACCCGCCCGCCCGCGCGGAGGCCCACCACCTGCCCGACATCGACCGCGTGCTCGACGGTCTCGACCGGGTGCTCGCGCTGTGACCGCGACCGCCGCGGCCACCCCGCTGTCGACACCTGGTCCGGCCGGCACCGAGGCCTTCGAGTTCCGCCTCCCCGACGTCGGGGAGGGGCTCGAGGAGGCGGAGATCGTCTCCTGGAAGGTCGCCGCGGGCCAGGCGGTGCAGGTCAACGACGTCCTCGTCGAGATCGAGACCGCGAAGTCCCTGGTCGAGCTGCCGTCGCCGGTCGCCGGCACCGTCGCAGAGCTGCTGGTCGAGGAGGGCACGACCGTCGAGGTCGGCTCGCCGATCATCCGCATCGACGTCGAGTCGTCGGCCGCGCCCGTGCCCGCGCCTGCTCCGGCCGCATCCGCGGTGGCCCCTGTCGCGGCGGCCCCGCCGCCGCCGGCCGCCGCCCCCGCCGCCGACCCGGCCGGGACCGCCACCGGGTCGGCCTCCGTGCCGGTCGCCGAGGAGACCCCGGGGGATGACGTCCCGGACGAGGAGACCCCGGAGGAGGACGCCCCGCAGGCGATGCTCGTCGGGATGATCCCCAAGGCGTCGACCTGGGCCAACCGCCGCCGCCACCTGCACGCCCGGGTGGCCGGCTCGGCCGCCGGGTCCGCGCCGACCGTCCTGTCCACCCCGCCCGTGCGCAAGCTGGCCCGCGACCTCGGGGTCGACCTCGGCCAGGTCCGCCCGACCGGCCCGCGGGAGACGGTGACCCGTGCCGACGTCCAGCGCGCCGCGGACGCCGACGTGGTCGAGCTGCCGGAACCCGAGGTCGGGCGCGCCCCGCGCGAGACCCGCGTGCAGGTGCGCAGCGTCCGGCGGATGACCGCGGAGAACGTGACCGCGTCGGCGTTCACCGCGCCGCACGTCACAGAGTTCGTCGAGGTCGACGTGACCCGCTCGATGAAGCTGCTGGACCGCCTCCGCGCCCGGCGCGACATGGAGGGCCTGAAGGTGTCCCCGGTGCTCCTGCTGGCCAAGGCGATGTGCCTCGCGGCCAAGCGGACGCCGGAGATCAACGCCAGCTGGGACGGCCCGAACAACGAGATCGTCTACAAGCACTACGTGAACCTCGGGATCGCGGCGGCCACCCCGCGGGGGCTCATGGTCCCGAACATCAAGGACGCCGACCAGCTGGCGATCCCCGCGTTGTGCCGGGCGCTGAACGAGCTGGTCGCGACGGCCCGCGCCGGGCGGACCACGCCCGCGCAGATGCAGGGCGGCTCGATCACCCTGACCAACGTCGGGGTGTTCGGCGTGGACACGGGGACGCCGATCCTCAACCAGGGCGAGTCCGCGATCCTCGCGTTCGGCGCGATCAACGACCGGCCGTGGGTGCACAAGGGCAAGGTCCGCTCCCGGAAGGTGACCACGCTCGCGCTGAGCTTCGACCACCGGATCGTCGACGGCGAGCAGGGATCGCGGTTCCTGGCCGACGTCGGGGTCATCATGAGCGACCCGGCCACGTCCCTGCTCTGGACCTGACCCCTGCTCCTGGTCCGTCGATCCCGGACAGGTCCCGGACGACAGCAGGAGCCGGGCTCGACGAGCCCGGCTCCTGCTGTCTGCCACGAGTGCGGTGTCCTACCGCGTGACGCTCAGCCGACGTCGACCCAGTTCAGCGTCCGCTCCACGGCCTTCTTCCAGCCCGTGTAGCCGTCCGCCCGCTGCTGGTCGGACCAGGTGGGCGTCCAGCGCTTGCCCTCGTTCCAGTTCTCGCGCAGCTCGTCGGTGTTCTTCCAGAACCCCGTCGCCAGCCCGGCCGCGTAGGCCGACCCGAGAGCAGTGGTCTCGGCGACCACCGGACGGGACACGTCGACGCCGAGGATGTCCGACTGCAGCTGCATGCACAGGTCGTTGGCGGTGATCCCGCCGTCGACCTTGAGGACGTCGAGGTCGACCCCGGAGTCCTTCGCCATCGCGTCGACCACGTCGCGCGACTGGTAGCAGATGGCCTCCAGCGTGGCCCGGGCCAGGTGCGCGTTGGTGTTGTAGCGCGACAGGCCGACGATCGCGCCGCGGGCGTCGGACCGCCAGTAGGGCGCGAACAGACCCGAGAACGCCGGCACGAAGTACACGCCGCCGCTGTCGGTGACCTGCCGCGCGAGGGTCTCGCTCTCGGCGGCCCCGGAGATGATCCCGAGCTGGTCGCGCAGCCACTGCACCGCCGACCCGGTCACCGCGATCGAGCCTTCCAGGGCGTAGACGACGGGCTCGTCACCGAACTTGTAGCAGACGGTGGTGAGCAGGCCGGACTCCGAGAGGGTCTTCTCCGTGCCGGTGTTGATCAGCATGAAGTTGCCCGTGCCGTAGGTGTTCTTGGCCTCGCCCGGCGCGAAGCACACCTGGCCGACCATGGCCGCCTGCTGGTCGCCGAGGACGCCGGCGATCGGCAGCTCGGCCCGGAACGGCCCGCTCGCCCGGGTGGTCCCGAAGAACTTCGGGTCCGAGGACGGCCGGATCTCCGGCAGCATCGACCGCGGGATGCCGAAGAAGCCGAGGAGCTCGTCGTCCCAGTCGAGGGTGTCGAGGTCCATCAGCATCGTCCGGCTGGCGTTGGTCACGTCGGTGACGTGCACGCCGCCGTCGGTGCCGCCGGTGAGGTTCCAGACCAGCCAGGCGTCGGTGTTGCCGAAGAGGGCGTCACCGCGCTCGGCGAGGGCGCGGACCCCGTCGACGTTCTCCAGGATCCACTGGATCTTGCCGCCGGAGAAGTAGGTCGCCGGCGGCAGACCGGCGCGGCTGCGGATGACCTGGCCGCGGCCGTCGCGGTCGAGGGCGGTCGCGATCCGGTCGGTGCGGGTGTCCTGCCAGACGATCGCGTTGTAAACGGGCTGGCCGGTGCGGCGGTTCCAGACGACCGCGGTCTCGCGCTGGTTGGTGATCCCGACGGCGGCGAGGTCCGACGCCGTCAGCTTGGCCTGGTTGAGCGCGGTCTGGATGACGTTGTTGGTGCGCTCGATGATCTCGACCGGGTCGTGCTCCACCCAGCCGGCCTGCGGCAGGATCTGGGAGTGCTCGAGCTGGTACTTGCCCACCTCGTTGCCCGAGTGGTCGAAGATCATGAAGCGGGTGCTGGTGGTGCCCTGGTCTACTGCTCCGACGAAATCAGCCATTGACGTCTCCCTGGACCGGCGGTGCGGAACGTACGGGGTGTGCGGGGGTCGAGAAGGTGCGGGTCGAGCGGGTGCGGGTCGAGCGGGTCGAGCGGGCGGTGCTCACCGGCTGGCGGCGGTGGCGCCGGCGCCGCTGCTGAGGTCGTCGTCCAGCCGGCCGCCGCCGGGGAGCTCGCCGACCTCGCCCGGGTCGCCGCCGCTGCCGAAGTACCGCTTGAGGTACCGGCCGACGAACAGGTCGTAGATCGTCATGCCGATGACGCCGCCGACGAGGGGACCGACGATCGGGACCCACCAGTACGCGGTGCCGCGCCCGCCGGTGGCGTTGGGCGCCCACCAGGCGTTCTTGTAGCCGGTGATGAACTCCGCGACGCGCGGGCCGAGGTCACGGGCCGGGTTGATCGCGTACCCGGCGTTCGAGCCGATCGCCATGCCGATG